>NZ_JAUBRI010000053.1:0-54755 GCF_036701795.1 Microcoleus sp. N9_A1 | reverse complement strand
GATGTAACGGATGTAACGGATGTAACGGATGTAACGGATGTAACGGATGTAACGGATGTAACGGATGTAACGGATGTAACGGATGTCGGGAAGAGGGAAGACCCAGCAGGAGAGAGGGAAGAGGAGAAAAAGAAGAGGCAAGGAAAAGTTTTTCTTGCCTCTTCCGATATTCATTAGTCATTGTTAATCATAATAGATGATGAATCAAGGACAGGCAAATTAAGGATTAAGAAAAATGCTTGCTAGGGTTTGGAGTGCATCGATCGTTGGAATTGACGCGGTAAAGGTGGGTGTTGAGGCTGATGTGTCGGGGGGGCTACCGAAAATTGTGGTTGTGGGATTGCCAGATTCTGCGGTGCAAGAAGCTAAGGAAAGGGTTAGGGCTACGCTGAAAAATTCGGGCTATGCTTTTCCGATGCGGAGTATTGTGATTAATTTGACTCCGGCGGATTTGCGAAAGGAGGGGCCGAGTTTTGATTTGCCGATCGCCATTGGCATTTTAGCAGCATCGGAACAAGTCAGCGCTGAACTTTTGGGAGATCATTTGTTTTTAGGGGAACTCTCTTTAGATGGGAGTTTGCGGGCTGTGGCTGGGGTTTTGCCGATCGCCGCTGCTGCTCAAAAAATGGGTATTTCGGGCTTGGTTGTACCGGCTGGTAACGCGCAGGAAGCGGCTTTGGTGCACGGAATATCTGTTTATGGTTTTGAGAATATTTTTGCAGTTACTGATTTTTTAAACAATCCTAATGTGTATTCGCCTGTAGAAGTAAACGGTCGAGAACAGTTAGCAAAAACGCGGTTTCCGGGTTTAGATTTAAAGGATGTAAAGGGGCAAATTCACGCGCGGCGGGCTTTGGAAATTGCGGCGGCGGGGGGACACAATTTAATTTTTGTGGGGCCGCCTGGAAGCGGTAAAACTATGTTAGCGAGGCGTTTGCCGGGTATTTTGCCGCCGCTGACTTTTGAAGAAGCTTTGGATGTGACTCAAATTCATTCGGTGGCTGGGTTGTTGAAGGATAAGGGAAGCTTGGTGGGCGATCGACCTTTTCGCAGTCCTCACCATTCAGCATCGGGGCCGTCTTTGGTAGGTGGCGGCAGTTTTCCGCGTCCGGGTGAAATTTCTTTAGCACATCGTGGCATTCTTTTTTTGGATGAATTAACGGAGTTTAAAAGAGATGTTTTGGAGTTTTTGCGACAACCGCTGGAAGATGGTTATGTGACGATTTCTCGGACTAGACAATCGGTGATGTTTCCGGCTCAATTCACTTTAGTTGCAAGTACGAATCCTTGCGCTTGCGGTTATTACGGCGATTCAATCCAACAGTGTACTTGTTCGCCGCAAAAGAGGGAGCAATATTGGGCAAAACTTTCGGGGCCTTTGATGGATCGGATTGATTTGCAAGTGGCGGTGAATCGTTTGAAACCGGAGGAGATTACGCGACAGCCGACGGGGGAGGAGTCGGAACCGGTGCGGGTGAGGGTTCAGCGGGCACGGGATCTCGCAACTAACCGTTTTAAGTCGGAAACTAGCTTGAGGTGCAATGCGGAAATGCAAAGCAGTCACATTAACAGATGGTGTCAGTTGGATGATGCTTCTCGGAATTTATTGGAGATGGCGATTCGGAAGTTGGGGCTTTCGGCGCGGGCTAGCGATCGAATTTTGAAGGTTGCTAGAACTATTGCTGATTTGTCGGGGGATGAAAGCTTGAAAACAAATCATGTGGGGGAGGCGGTGCAGTATCGGACGATCGATCGGATGCAGTAAGTCAGCAACGGCTCAAAAGACACAATACCCCGATCCCCGACTTCTTAAAGAATTTGGGGCTCTAACAGTTGATTCGGCGATTTAAATCGCTTCTAAACATACGAAGTCCCAGCAGAGAGGGACTAAGGGATTAAGGGGGTATTTAAGCTCGATTCATGTTGTCCAATTATTTAATTCAGCCACTGAAATGCCCCGATGTTCCCCTGTTTATTGTCTGATTTTGTGCTGCATGGTGCCAGGGTATCACTTGTGACAGTTGCGTAAGTTCTGTTAGTGTTAGATTGGGGGAAGCGACAGCAAACCAAGGCAGCAGTTAAAGTGGCGATCGCGGAAGCTTTAGACCAACTGCCCGAAAGCTAATCAACTGAAGTGTATCAGTGCAAATATCAAGAGGTTTATCAGCACGTCTACGAATCTTATTCTGAGGCCACACGCAGTATTTATACCACCGCAGTTTGAAGCTGGTGTCAATGCCACCCACCCACAGCTTTTGTCAAAAATTCCTCATAATTTCATCAAAAATTCATCAAGTTTTTACCCACTTTTTGTCATTTTTACTGTAATTTATGATACCGATCGCCCAAGTTACCCGAATCTCCACAACGGCCGAATTTTTAATATTTAATTTCTCGCTCTCCCTCTCCCTCGCTCTCCCTCTCTCTTCCCCTCTCTTCCTCTTTCCCTGGCCCCATCTCGCTGTTTCACCCTAAAATTTAAAATTTTTGAGTAACAAATCATGGCACGATCGCAGCGCGTTTTGATACCATGCAATCAAGCGCAAGACAATCAGGGAATGCACTGGAGGTGTGTAAATGGAGCTTTTGGCAGAACAAAAACGGTGCTTAGATTGCTTGGTAAGCTCGATCGAGCAATTGGGAGGTCGAGTAGACATTCCCAAGCTGGAGCAGATAGCTGAGCTAATCATTCAAACGATGAGAGGGCCTTGGCGCTACTTTCACACGTCGGAACACATTTTTGAGGTCGGGGGGTCAGTCGATCCGATCGAGGTGCTGGCTGCCCTGTTTCACGACCTCGTGTACGTGCAAGTCGATCACGGCGTGAGTTTCAATATTAGCAGCGCCCTTTGCCCTTTTGTCAAAGAGGTGCGATCTCAGTTAGTTATTAGAGATGAAACCGAACTGCCCGACGATGCCATGTATCAGCTAGTTATTAGAGATGAAACCGAACTGCCCGACGATGCCATGTATCAGCTAGTGGCCTCAGTATTTGGGTTTATTTCCGGCAAGACTCTCTCTCCGTTTGGCGGCCAAAACGAATTTTTGAGTGCCGTTATTGCTGCCAAATCTTTGGAGCCTTTTTTGCCAGCTAGTACGATCGCTGAGATAACAGCTTGCATCGAAGCTACTATCCCTTTTCGTCCCGTTTCGCCCAGCGGTTTGAGCGCGATCGAACTTTTGCACGAGCGTTTGGTAAGTGCGAACCGCGATTTTAACTTGGCATGGAGCCATGCAGAAATTGTAGAAATTGTCAAGCGTGCTGTCAGGTTAGCAAATAGAGATGTCGAGAATTTTGCCTCTCGAAATCCCTCTAATTTCTTAGACAATACCTGGAATTTGATGCCAGAAACCAACCACGAATTGAGCAATGTTAATTCCTATACTGTTGCCGGATATCGCAGATCTCTGCAAAAAATGGAAGGATTTTTAAACTTCCTCAAACCAGAACTGGTTTTTCAGCAGTTTATGCAAGAGCCGGACGATGAAACCTACGCTAACCTGATTGCCCGAACTCGCAAAAATATCGAAGTTGCTAAACTTTATCTGGGGGTCAAGCTAATTACCATCGCCATTTTAGAAGCTCTTTCCTACCGTTTGGGACGCGATATTCCGCTTTCAACGATGATGGGAGAATTGCGCGCACCAGGATTTAAAACCTCGGTTTTGGAGGATTACTTGCCCAACAAACAGATCGCCTACCCATTAGAAACTCAGTTGGAAAAAGAGGTTTTAAATTTGTTAGCAATAGGACGAAATCAAGAATCTCCCTATGATATTAAAAACTCTCCCGTAGCTACGTTTATTATCAAATCTATCGGCTTTTCTGAAACCGAAAACTTTTTGAAGAAAGCTCAAGAGTTTTTTGCCGGTCATATTTCCTCGGAAGAGTTTCTCTCTTACTGCGCTCCCGATGTCATCGAGACCATCTCCTCCGGCGTGATGAAACTCTTTGACAGCAGGAAGAAGGCTTTAGGGAAAGTTAAATTAGTTCACCAAACTGTTTCTTAGGATAGGTTGGCACAATCTTAAAACGTTTTCCATCGCAGAAACCAGGTTTCTTGAGTTCAGCCACAATGTCCGGTTAGTCTGAGATGTTGCACCATTCTCGCTTAACAGGCTTTCGGGCCTCTTCCACAAAGAATGAGTTTTCTTGTGGCGAGTAGGGGTTGGGCAGGAGATCCCGCCCATAGCAGGCTTATTGACAATGGTGCAAGATCTCAGTTTAAACCATAAAAAAAAGTCCTCTTTAAAGGACTTCAGCTATGAGTCAGGGGTTTGAACCCCTGGCGGACTAGACTAATTCGACATCCAACTTCTATTGCGGTGAACCAGCCGCACCCTCTGCGCCGGAGTTGCTATCAGGTACAGCCGTATCCGTAGGATTAGAATCGCTCTGGCTTTCCCTATTAGTTTCGCCGCTCGTACCTGCTCCAGGAGCGCCCTCATCTTGAGTTGAAGATGGAGTAGCGGAACTCTCAGGTGCTATAGTTGGCGGAGTGGAAGCTGGCTCATTCTGCGGAGTCGGAATCGTAGTATTAGTATTATTTGACGACGAAGATGGAGACGGCGCTGCTTCCTGAGCGGGTGCATCTTGCTGCTGTGAATTTGGAATTGTAATATTGATATTGGGAGCCGGACTTGCTTGAGGAGCCGGATTTGCCTGTTGAGCTGGACTTGGTTGAGGAGCCGGAGTTGCGTTTTGAGCTGGACTTGGTTGAACCGGAACCGGAACAATCTTTTGAATGATCGTTTTTTCTCTCTCTATAGTCCTCGTCGGAGCTGGTGCTGCTGAAGGCTGATTCGCTTTCGGTACAACAATCACAGGAGCAGCAGTAGGAGTAGGAGCCTCCTCTGCCCGATTGAAGTAATATACACTGCCCAGAACTAAGCCTGTCAAAGAAGCAAGAAGAATCCCTAACAGTAACCCGCGACCAGCATTCTGATTATCACGGACTTCTTGGACTCCAACTTGGCGGTGGTTTTCGGCAATTTCACCCTGTACATAACCTTGGTGATGAGCTGCTTCTTTAGAAGCCTTCGCCGTTGTACTCGGAACATTTGTAGTGGTTCGCGTTGTACTGACGTGACCGTTAGTTGCATCGGTGTGAACTTCTTGATGAATTTCACGGCTAGAGCTATTTTCTTCGTTAGGATTCATAATTATCTTCGCCACAACTCTTCAAAAAATATTTGTCTGTAGGAGATGCTCTGGTTTGAAAACTTGAGCTAAGCTGTTGAGCATTTAAATCACTTATTTCGATTTACTGTCAAGATTCAAGTGTAAGCGTTGGGTGTTTGGCTAATGCCCAGTTTAAATGCTTAACAGCTTTCTGCTTAGGGAGTTTCGAGAACTTTTGGTTTTTCCTTCATTTGTATCCAATCTAACTGGTTAAGGTATTAACCAGGCTCTACCCCCAGAGTGATTGCCCCAGTCCCCAAAGGAATAGAATTAGCCGGACTTCAACAAAGAATATCGGCTAAATAAGTTATTTATAATGCTTGCTGTGCAAGCATATAGCAATCTTTAATGAGTCGTAAATTTTTGAGCCCACCCCAACCCTCTCCGAACCCGCTCTGAGGGAGTAAGAAATTCACAAATGATGCGAGGATTGCTATATAGCAATCTTTAATGAGTCGTAAATTTTTGAGCCCACCCCAACCCTCGCCTTATCAAGGGGAGGGATTCAGTTGACAGTTGACAGTTGACAGTTGACAGATGACAGATGAGTGCGACCTCTACCTAGAAAGAAGAAAATTGAAGTAATGAATCGTCTTCTTTTAATTTCTCGCCTTTAACAATACTCCGGACAGTTTTTGAGGCCGAGGCTGAAACCCTCATTCTACCGTTAGCATTTGACCTCACTGAGAAGGCTGAAACCCGCATTCTGCCGTTAGTGATTGAAAACTGTCCGGACTATTGCTTTAAGGGAGAGGCTTTAAACCAATTTTTTCTGGTAATAAATTCACAAATGATTTAGGATGGCTATAGATGATTCATGGCACTCTTAAAAGTGGCAACTTTACGGCAGGAGTGGGAAGGCAATACATCAGAGAAATGGGGGGAAAAGAGATGGGAGTAGTAACAGTTACTAGCCATCTATTTATAAAGAAAGTTTGTGCTTGAAATTTGTTTAAGTCCGGTTAAATAACCACAATTAAGTTTTTAGTAATCAAGGAAAGTTTTTTCTCATCCATCAAGAGAGGATGGTCGTACTCACTACCAACAAGCTTGATTACGGGATATTAACCGGACAGGAACATTACTAACAACTGAGTTTCTGTTATTCTGTTCTTTCAATGATAATGGTCATGTGAGCTACTAATGCACCTATCGCTCCTACTGCTGCAATGACTGGAAACAATGCCGCACCGATGACTCCACCGACTACTCCCACTGTCAGAGGAACTTCTACCAAAATCCGTCCCTCTTCATTTTTGATAATGATGCGGCGGATATTTCCTTCGTGAATCAGTTCTTTTACTTTAGCAACCAAATCGTCGCCGTTAATTTTCACCTCCTCGACGCTAACTTTTTGCTGAGTATAAGCAGGGGTTTCTAAAGGAGTCGTTTCAAAGTTGACCTCAGTAACTTTTTGGGCAGAAACTTTTTCAGATACAGGTATTGATTCGAGTTCTCTTGTCCCGACTGGTTCTTGTGCGCGATCTGTAGGTGTGTCCATTTTTTGTTCTCCTTTTAGGTAAAAGTATTTTTGTATATAATTATTTAGAAAGATAACACGCCACTTTTTTTGAATCAATCATTCTTTTGGGTGATATTGCTGCTGCTGTCGTGATTTTCTGAAGGTATGATGAAAATTCTCTCACTCTCTCGCTTCTGGGCTGATCCCATCTGTCCCTGTCTCCTTGTGCCGTTTAGTTAACTGTCTGCTTCTGGTTCTCGCACCGCCCCACCCTTGAAAAACTTCCAATCCAGACAACGAAAGGATGAGAGCGACTTTCACACTCTCAGAGACTCAGACTCAACAGGTGTAAAGGTTGAAATACTGACATTGTACTGAAAGTACGATCGCCCCGCCGTGTATACAGTTACCACCTCTAGTTCGGAAAACCGCACATGGAAACCGTCGCTTACTTTCCTCAAATGTCATTTCAATTTAGCTCAGTGCGATCGCCCAACCACACCCGACCCCCCGAGGTTCCTCAAATCAACATCTTAGAGTTTCTAATGAGAATTGCCTAAAATCAAGGGGGAGGAGAAGTAATAATGATCGAAAGATTATCGCAACCAAACCAACTTCCTCAAATTGAAGTGGAGGTTGGAGAAAAGTCGGGTAAAATACAATTATTTTCTTCTGCTTCCTCTTGATTCTCCGTCTCGGATTTTCCAGCGACAGAATTTAAATATCAAGTTGGCAGCCCGACGGTACTTTTCTGCAAATTTTTAAGGAACATCAAGCGGATGTGTGGAATGTGAGTTTTAGTGGCGATCGCACAACTTTAGCATCTGCAGGGAAAAATTTCGTCGGTGAAGCTTTGGAGTGTCGATGCGGCTAAAGTATAAGCTGCCGAACTTGACAAATTGCTCGCCGTCGGCTGTCCCTGGCTGGAAGACTACCTACATTACAATCCTCGGGTTGAGTGCGATCGGCATTTGTGTAAAAAAGCTGACAATTGAGATTTCTTGGCAATTGCCGGAAACCTGTTTTGCCTGAATTTTAAAATCGGGCGATCGGCTGCCGAGTTGTCGCTATTCTTGTCTTATTGTAATATAATTTTACGCAAGGGGTAATACGAAATGTACTGCCACAGGTCGCAGATGTCTATCCATCTGAACCAAATTAATGTCATCAAACATTAAAAATAGTTATGACTGTTATATTCGGATTAGTGAAATCTTGGATATATAAAATTCAATACATAGTCAGGTTTCAAAGGGGTGTCTGCTGTTAAATCAATCTAACCTGCAATATCGTTTCGGGGGACACCAGCACGATTTAAGGCAAAAAATAATCCTGCTGAATTAACTGGATTCGAGGGAGCAGAGAAAAGTTGATGACTAAGCTATAAAAAGAGTTGAAAAGGCAGTCTAAATAGCAGGCAAGACTCTAGCAGCCAACCGCAACTGCCAATTACAAAAGGAGGGAGCAGTGTATGAAACTGACGGGTTGAGTCCCCTAAAATCGCCGCTTGGTTTGCGATCGACTCTACAGGAATTAACCCTGTACGACTTTCTCCTAGAATCTGAGTGTCTGGGGGACGAAGTTGCTAAAATTTTTCAAGCAAACCCTTTAGTTCCCGGCATCATCATCACTCAGCAAGGAAAGTTTATAGGGATGATTTCGCGGCGGCGTTATTTTGAACACATGAGCCGCCCCTACAGCTTGGAGTTATTTTCTCAACAGCCTTTGTTCATACTCTACCGCTTTACTAAAACTGATATGTTGGTTCTCGATCGCGAAACCTCAATTATGACGGCAGTGCGGCAGTCTTTGGAGCGATCGCCGGAACTAATCCACGAACCAATTGTAGTACAAGTAGAACCGGAAACTTACAAACTTTTAGACGTACACCAACTGCTGCTTTCTCAGTTGCAAATTCACGAGTTATCAACCGTGGCGATGCGAGAGTCACAAGCGCAATTGAGACATCAAGCCCAACAGCTCGAACTTGCCATACTGGAACTTCAGCGCACTCAAACTCAACTAATTCAAACAGAGAAAATGTCTTCTTTGGGGCAGTTAGTAGCAGGAGTAGCTCACGAAATCAACAATCCGATCGGCTTTATTTACAGCAATTTGCACCACGCTAAAGAGTACACGCAAGGTTTAATGCGGATGCTCGACATCTATAGGCAGCAGTGTCCCGAATTTATACCGGAAATTGCAGCGGAAGCCGAAAAAATCGAACTCGATTATTTGCTAGAAGACTTGCCGAAAGTGTTAAATTCCATGCAGCAAGGTGCAGAAAGAGTGCGCGACATCGTTTTGTCGCTGCGGAATTTTTGCAGATTAGACGAAGCTCAAATGAAGCAGGTCAACATTCACGACGGTATCAACAACACGATTATGCTTTTGCAAAGCCAGCTTAAAGGGAAACCGGGGCAGGAGGCGATCGAAATTTACAAAGAATACAGCGACTTGCCGCTGGTGCAGTGCTATCCCGGACAGCTCAATCAGGTATTTATGAATATTTTAGTTAATGCAATTTACGCTCTGGTGGAGTCTAATAAATACGAAAATGTAGATAAAAAAAACTCTAAAAAGTCGCACTTAGGCAACCAAAAGCAGTCTTGTACAACGGCTCAATCATCATTTTCTAAGTCTACTCGCCTGATTCCTACTATTCAGATTCGCACTGAGTTAATTGAGAAAAAAAAGGTAATAATTAAAATTTTTGACAACGGCCCTGGGATGACAGAAGATGTTCGGAAGCGGTTGTTTGACCCTTTCTTTACTACTAAGCCGGTCGGCCAAGGAACCGGTTTGGGACTCTCGATTAGCTATGAAATTGTTGTCAACCAACACGGCGGCGAATTGAAGTGCTTTTCGGAACCGGGAAAAGGAGCAGAATTTGCGATCGAGATTCCACTTCAACAGTCTCCCCCAGCACAGATTTTGCCTCGCTTTGCGTGATACAACAGAAGGAAGAAGGAAGAAGGAAGTTCGGCAACTGATTATTTAACGGATGTAACGGATGTAACGGATGTCAGGCAGAAGGCAGTTCGGCAACTGATTATTTAACGGATGTAACGGATGTAACGGATGTAACGGATGTCAGGAAGAAGGAAGAAGGCAGAAGGAAGAAGGCAGAAGCAATAAAAGTTAGGGACTCGGCCGTTGAAACCGCTTTTTGTCAAACTTTCGTTCCTCTCGCTTGAGACTAAAGAATAAAGCCCGTCGGCTAATGCGAACCTTTGCAAACCCACTTCCACAAAGGATGACTCGGCCCCTGTTGGCGAATGCGGCGAACTTGTTGTTCCAAACCCTGTTTTTCCCGCAGGGGTAATCCTCGCACCATATTGCGACTTTGCCAAGTTAGCACAGCTAAAGTCATTCCCAAGCACAAGCCCAAACCGAGAGTCGGCCAGCGATGAAAAGATAAACCGTAGCGCACCGCCGCCCAAGTGAAGTGTTCTAACCACAAAGCGATTTCGCGGCGCAAACCCCAAATGCTCAAAGAACCGACGCTAATCCACAGCAATATCACAGTTAACCAGCGGCCGTAAACTGTTAGTTTGTGAAGTCTTTTGAGTTCAATTTGAAAAATTTCGTCATTTGTCATTTGTTATTTGTCATTTGTCATTTGTCATTTGTCATTTGTCATTTGTCATTGGTTATTGGTTATTGGTTATTGGTTAGTCAACAGTTAACCATCAACAGTTAACCGTCAACAGTCAATTAAACTTCCTCTGACTGGTTGATTCCTTCTGCGGGGACGGGGATGGAGTGGCCGGTGCGACTGCGCCACCAAGCTAGTAGCGTACTGGCAACGAAAATACTCGAATACGCACCCGCAATAAAGCCGACAATCAATGCTAAAGCAAAGTATTTGAGGGTTTCGCCGCCAAACAAAAAGATTGAAAACAACGTCAGCAGCGTGGTAAACGTCGTGTTAATTGACCTTCCCAGCGTCTGCATGACAGCATCATCGACAATTTGATCGATCGACTGTCCCGGATTTAGCTTGATTACTTCCCGGACGCGATCGTAAATTACTACTGTATCGTTAACAGAAAAACCGATAATTGTCAAGAGAGCGACCACAAATAAACTGTCAACTTCCACTCCTTGAACTAAACCCAAAATTGAGAAAATGCCAAGCGTAACCAACACGTCGTGGAAGAGAGCCACAAAAGCAAAAAAGGCGTAATCCAACTGAAATCGGAACGTTAGATAAGTAGTAATTCCCGCAAAAGAAACCAACAAAGCCAGCAAACCAGAAGTAAACAACTGTTTGCCGAGGGTAGGCCCAACCGTATCTATTTGAATAGATTGAGGAGCAAAAGCGCCTATTTTCTCGCTCAATGCTGTTTGCAACTTAGTCCGCTGTTCGACATCCAAAGTTTTTGTTCGCAGCGACAAACCGCGCTGTTCTTTGCCGATAACTTGAATGCTGCTGCCAGCTAAACCTTGGGTGTCCATGATTTCGCGGACAGCAGCAAGATCGATTGGTTTACAATTTTCCGGTTTCGTGCAGTCGAGTTCAAATTGCAGGCGAGTGCCGCCGATAAAATCTAAACTGGGGCGCAGCGGTGCGCGGATGTCGGGACGAGTCCAAGAAATCGCCATCGACACTATACCTGCGAGGATTATAGCGGCGGAAATACTCCACCAGAGCGATCGCTGTTTGATAACACTGAATTTCATAATTTGAAGGAAGAAGGAAGTTCGGCAACGGATTGTGTAACGGATGTAACGGAATGTAAAAAGGAAGGAAGAAGTTAACAGTCAACTGTCAACTGTCAACTGTCAACTGTCAACTGTTAACTGTTAACTGTTAGCAGTTTTCGACAAATTAGGACAAAACAACTGAGGTTTCCGCAATGCTGGAAAGCTCAATACTACGAACAGCAGAGTGCGGCTGCAAGTGAGCGCAGTAAACATACTCACTAATACGCCCAATGCCAGAGTTACAGCAAACCCTTTAACTAAACCAGCACCCAACCAGAACAAAGCAGCACAAGCAATAACTGTTGTGACGTTTCCGTCTAAAATGCTGGAAAAAGCGCGGTAAAAACCCGATTCTACCGATCGATAAAGCGATTTCCCCGCCCGCAACTCTTCCCGCGTGCGCTCAAAAATCAGCACGTTAGCATCCACAGCCATACCGATGCTGAGCACAAAACCAGCAATTCCCGGCAGCGTTAAAGTTACTCCCAATAGCACGAAGGCTGCCCAAGTTAACAAAGCATAAATTAACAGAGCAATATTGGCAATTACGCCGGGGAGTCGATAGTAACCAACCATGAAAATCAAGACCAAAATTAAGCCGCCGATACCTGCGTTAATACTGCTTTGAATGCTGTCTTTACCCAAGCTAGCGCCGACAGTGCGGTTTTCTACAATTTCGACTGGCACCGGCAAAGCGCCGCCCCGCAATTGCACTGCCAAATCGTTGGCTTCTTGGGTTGTAAAGTTGCCTTGAATTACGGCACTCCCACCACTAATTCCTGTTTGGGCAAATTCAACGCCGACGACTGGGGAACTGATCATTCTTTCGTCTAGGAAAATACCGATACTGCGTCCGGTGCCGGCTAAATTTTTAGTGAGTTGGGCAAATAGTTCGCCTCCTTGGGTATCGAAAACAAGAGCAACGTTCCAGTTGTTCCCAGAGGCCAAGGGTTGAGGTTGAGCGTCTTTGAGGTTTTCGCCACCGAGTCCGCTGCTTTTGAAGAGTTTGGCGATCGCCTCATTGCTTCTTTTCAAAGCAGCCTGATTTTCTTTAATAGCCGCCTCATTCGGGGTAGCTCTCAATTCTGTTTGTTTGAGCAGCAATTCCTGCTGCAACTGCCTCTCAATGCCTAATTGTGCTTCTGTTCCTGGCAGTTGTTCCAGAAATTCTAGCTTGGCGGTGCCGCCCAAGACTCGTTCTGCTTGCTGCGGGTCATTTACTCCGGGCAACTGCACGAGAATTTGGTCTTCTCCTACTGTTTGGACTAATGCTTCGGAAACACCCAAACCGTTGACGCGGTTTTCGACTATCCGCCGCACTGCTTCTAACATTCCCGGCTCAATTTTGGGAATTGTGGGGGTAGTTTTTACCTGAATCGTGAGTTGCGACCCTCCTTGCAAGTCTAATCCCAGCCGCGTCGGAATTGTTACTATTACAGTAATAGCGGCGATGATTAAAACAAAAATTAGGGCTAATATTGAACGTTGTTTTTGCATACTTATAGTAGTTGACAGTTGATAGTTGACAGTTGACAGTTGGTGAGACTGTGGATTCCTGCACGGTTGGGGTAGTTGGCAGTTTACCTGTGACAGTAATTAGTTGGCAGTGGTAATTGGTAATTGGTAATTGGTAATTGGTAATTGGTAATTGGTAATGGCAGCTATCAACTGTCAACTGTCAACTAACAACTGACAACTGACAACTGACAACTGACAACTGACTATTTATACTCGCAAAGCTACCATTTTTTGGACTGCCTCGACAATTTGGTTGGGCTGGACAATTGTCAGTCTTTCCAAATTACCGTTGTAAGGTGTGGGAATATCTTGTGAAGACAGGCGCAAAACCGGTGCGTCGAGTTCGTCAAAAAATCGATCGCTAATCGAAGCAATTAATTCGGCACCGATGCCTCCTGTTTTCATGCACTCCTCTACAATAATTACTTTGTGGGTTTTGCGAATTGATTCGCCGATCGTCTCCATATCGAGGGGTTTGAGAGAAATTAGGTCGATTACTTCGGGATCGTAACCTTCTTTTAGCAGTGCGGGCAGGGCTTGCAGGACGTGGTGCCGCATTCTGGAATATGTCAAGATGGTGACATCTTTGCCTGATCGCACAATTTCCGCTTTGTCTAAGGGCACTAAATATTCTGTTTCTGGCAAGTTTTCTTTGAGGTTGTACAGAAGGACGTGCTCGAAGAACAGAACGGGGTTATCGTCGCGAATGGCTGATTTTAAGAGTCCTTTGGCGTTGTAGGGAGTCGAACAGGCGACTATTTTCAAACCCGGTACTGCTTGGAAATATGCTTCTAACCGCTGGGAGTGTTCGGCGCCGAGTTGCCGGCCCACGCCGCCGGGGCCGCGAATCACCATCGGCATTTTGAAGTTGCCGCCGGAGGTGTAGCGCAGCATTCCGGCGTTGTTGGATATTTGGTTGAAGGCCAGCAGCAAAAAGCCCATGTTCATGCCTTCGATGATCGGCCGCAATCCCGTCATTGCCGCGCCTACTGCCATACCTGTAAAGCTATTTTCGGCGATCGGGGTGTCGAGCACTCTAAGTTCGCCGTATTTGTTGTAGAGGTCTTTGGTGACTTTATAGGAACCACCGTATTGGCCTACGTCTTCGCCGAGTACGAATACAGAGGAGTCGCGGGCCATTTCTTCGTCTAACGCCTCGCGGAGGGCGTTGAACAATAGGGTTTCTGCCATAGGACGTGAAGCAATGATTGCAGGAGGGTCAGATTAGAATCTTAACCTTTTGGGGTGCGGATGAGGATGCGATCGTACATTTGGCACTTGAACCGTGCATAATTGGCCAGACTAATATCATAACTATTTAATTTTGTCAAGCTCCTGCATTATTTATATTTCAGCAAAATGTTTTTGCAACAAATCGTGAATAAATCGATAGCGCCGATCGCCCGTTTTTTGCAGCAACAGTCGATCGCCCGCAGCATCCAGAAAACGCTGGTAATCCCAAGGAATATAGCCGCTAGACCACAGCACGAGGCGCAACATAAAACTTTCAATCCCCGGAATTCCCGGCAACAAAGCACTAATTACCGCAGCCGCAGCACCCGCAATCAATCCCCAAATCGACCCGGAGACTAGGGTGAAAATTAATCCCAAAATCACCCAAATCAGCCCGCCAACCAGCTTAACTCCAAACTGATACTTGCGCTGTTCTTCGTCTGTTTGCAGCCAGCTAGATGGTATGCGATCGAGGTAAAATTCTTGAATTCCTTGCTGTTCCATCCTTCTCGCCAACCATCCCAGCCAGTGGCGAATTTGTTCCGGCCGCAGTTCCCTACCTCTGGGATACTGCTTGACTTGCCCGGTCATTTGGTGGCGAATATAAGCAGTTAACAGATATTTGCGCTGTTCTTCTGCAGAAGTTATGCGCTTCCAAGCTTCAATTAAAATATCGTCGTAAGCCAAAGCCATCATGCTCAAAAGCAAGGGAGCTTTTGCCAATTTCAACAACTCCGGCTCGTGTTCAATGCTGTACCAAAGTTCGCGGCTTCTGGCTTCTAGCAGATAATTTTGAATTTGAGTTTCTGTTAAAGGTTTCAATAAAACTGCTGCTTGCAGGCGAAATCTAGTGGGGCAGTTTTTGTAAGCTTCAAAACTGCTGCAAGCTACTAAATGTTTGGGTTTAAATTCGCTTTCCACAAACTGATTGATTGCTTGAATGCAGCTATTTTGGCGGTGGGTTTCTACTTCGTCTAAGCCGTCGAGGAGAGGCAGCAATTGTTGTTCGGCAAGCCATTTTTTGCCCACTGCAGGAGAGATGCCGTATTTGAACTGAAGTTGAGCAATTAACCAATCGGCGATCGCCCCGGATTCTGCTTTCCATGATCCGAGTTCAAACAGCACTGGTACTGGCAAGCTAGCATCTTTTTGGGCGCGGGAAACTAACACGCGAGCTAATTCTAGCAGCGTCGTAGTTTTGCCTGCACCCGTGGCTCCCAAAATTACCAATTTGCCGCCGGCGCGATCGAACACTTTAGCAATGCTTGCTTTGGGAGGAAGCCGAAAACTCGGACGGTTGCCCGCTTTCACTTCCACATCCCAACAGCGGTTAACACCAACAGGCGACGAGTCTTGAGCAAGGTTAGCCAGCACAGCAGCGTGCAAAGACTGCGCGAGGCCGGCTTGGACTTCCTGCTTCACCTCCTCCAACAATCGATCGCGAGGCGGTTGTAATCTCAGAGGAATCAATTTTGACATTTTATGTACATCGCGCTGAACGCTTACTTTCGCAAATTTGCGCGCAAATAACCCAGAGCAAGATTACCATCAGTATAGGCGTCCAGTATATATTGACTCAAATTATTGCGGCAATTATGGATCTGAAATTTTATCTACAAATCCTGACCCTGTGGCCCGCACTAGGTATTTCCACTATAAATTAACTGGCGATCGCCCCAACTCCGAAACAAAAATTATTAGTATAGATAGAGAGAGAGTTTTTTATGTCATTTACCAACATTCAAATCATCACAGTCAGCTTAGCAGGACTAGCAACAGCAGTGGGAGTGGCTGTTGCAACTATACAGTCGGGTGCGATGAAACAATCCCATCTTCCCCTTGCAGAATCACCGGCCTCCACCAGAAACCAGATTGCAGGGCCCACGAACAACCCTGAATCTCGGCAACCAAAACCTCTGCAAGCACAAACCCAAGCTGCGGAATCTCCGAAATCCCAACCCCAACCTGCAAAAACCCCCGCACTTCAACCCTCGCTAGTTGCAGGAGTCCCTCCGCAAAAAGTTGAGCCCGTAGTTGTTACACCGCCAAATTCGGGTTGTAAAATCACCCAGGCTGTAGTCAGCGATCCGAATCCACCGCTAAATGTGCGATCGATCCCGCAAGTAAGGGGCAGCAACATAGTAGGAAAACTTAAAAATAATACCTTTGTTTCAGTCGCCGAAGAACAAAACGGTTGGCTGCGAATTACCGATCCGCCCGGTTGGATTGCCAAAAACCGCACCGAAAGCAGTTGTTCTAACGTCAACCAGCAGATTAATTTTCTGCCAGGAGGAGATGAGGCGATCGTCAAAGGTCGAATTATCGGCGGCGGCAGCCACTCTTACCGGATTCGCGCCCGAAAAGGTCAAACAATGACTGTTAGGAATCGGAAAGATGTTTTCCCGCAAATTATAACTCCTCGTGGCAAACTTTTAGCAGGAAATCCTTATGAAGGCAATGAAACAGAGTGGACGGGAAAAGTGCCACTTACTGGCAATTATACATTTGAACTAGACTCAAATTTCCGCGGCTATGAATACGAATTTTATGTGCGAGTGCGATAAATGTGCAGGTTCGTAGTAAGGACTTTAGTCCAGATTCTTAACATTAACTATTATTAATTTTTTTTAATAATAAGTCAGAGACCAAGGAGCTAAGCTTTTTCAAAACTATGCTGCTGATACAGACAATGATGAAATAAACAAAGAAAGTCACCGCAAAATCCACTCCTGAGATGAGCTTGAATAAACTCAGCAATGTACCATGAACTAGATATAGTTCAAAAGAATTTTCGCCTAAAAAGTTTAGAAAAATAGAGCGAATTTTGAATTTCCCTAATAAAATTATTAACCCAATTATCAAAATAGCGAAGGAAATACCTATAATATCGTGAGCAATAATATTAATTATAGGAGAATAAATGTTGGCATTAGCACTGGGGGATTTCATCCATACCCATAAATGTAAACATACAATACCAAAGGATAGATATAAAGTAAAAGTTTCAATATAATGATTGAGGTGGTTTTTTACATGAGCAAAAATACTAGATAATTTTGGCTTGTTCCCTGCGAGTAAATTTTCCAACTTTTCAATAATTATTTTGGAGTTTGCTGCTATCCAACAACCAAACGGAAAACTAAAAGAATTATTAACCCAGGTGTCCGGTACTGGTGAAATACCGACAAGTATTGCCGTTAAAAATAAATAAGATGTTTTAGATTTATTCAATTTATTAAGACTAAAAATTACATAAGTAATGCAATACCAAAAAAGAATATATACTATAAACCACATATTCATATCCAAAGTTGAGGGAGCCAAAAATATATTGAGTAAAGAATTCCCAACACCACTTCTTTTATTTAATATAAAATAATCAAATATTAGAATTTTATAAGTCATGGCTAAGATAAATGGTATGTAAACTCTCATTACTCTTTTGGAAAAAAAGTTATTTAATCCTTTTTTTTCAATAGATAGAAAAATTCCATATCCCGAAAGTACCAAAAAAATAGATACACTGGGAAAACCTAGGTGATGAAGAAGAGATAAATAACCCGGATTGCCCAGAGCAAGAGCTACATGATGAACAATGATGATCAGGATGGCAATTCCTTTCATTTGATTAGTCTGTAAAATTGATAACGGTTGCTCTTTTACACTTTTTCTTAAGCTAATTAAAATTAATATAGACAAAATAGTAAATGTAGTTAATATACTCCTATTTTCTACTGCATTATTAACTACCAAAGCTAGTAGATTTTGATTAAAAAACAAATAATTAAACATAAAATGCTCCTGTGGATTTTTAGATTAAGTAGGTAGGCGGAAATAAACTTTGCCTGCTCGTCACAGAATGTAAAGCTATGATAACTGCAAGCGATTGCTTTCTTTCAGATAGCTGTACAGGAAAAGAAACAGAAACTGCTTATAGTATCTACCCTCACGGCAAAAGCGTTTACTATAATCAAGGAATCTCGGAAAGCGAGATATCAAGAATCGCAAATTTCTGCCAATCTTCCGAATCAAAGTGCCACCATTCTGTTGTTATACCAATAAATCCCTGTTTTTTCATCGCATCCTTAAGCACTTGACGATTTTTCCGAGATTGCGCGCTGCCGCCTTGATAATCTCCGTGAGCTTTTTCGGTAAAATCGTCATAGGGCGTTGGCATTTCTAATTCTTTGCCCGTGCGATCGACTAAAGTTAAATCTACAGCAGCACCGCGATTGTGCCGCGAACCCCTAGCAGGATTAGCAACATAGCGCGGATCGGGCATAACTTTCCACATTTGCTCAGTCACAGAAAAAGGCCTGTAGCAATCGTAAACTTTCAAACCCAATCCAATTTTTTCTAAATCTGTTTGAACTAGCGCTAATTTTTGAGCGACAGAACTTCTCAAAGCGCATTTGGCTTGAGAGTAAAGCTTTCGTTTTAAGAAATTGTTCGCAGTGGCGTAGCGGATATCGAGGCGAATGTTGGGATTTACTTTGCGGATGTCAACAAGGCGCGCCCAACTGGGAAGTTGACTCATGAAAATGCTTTCAGGTACTACTGGGTTTGGTTCTGGTTGGGTAATTTGCACTTGTGGCGGCTCCTGGGCGCGGACAAATATTGTATAATTGAGTGCGGTTGTAGATAGTAATGTTATAGCGAATACAATTAAATATTTGGTAAATCGGTTTAATTTCATAACTCGGTTCAGTGCATATTTAATAGAGTTTTTACATTTTATATTTTGGGGAATTTTCACGCTTTTCGTGTTATTTTCCTGCCCGCCAGACCGACAGGGGTTGAAACCCCCGGCGGAATCTTCGACTGTCAGACTATCCGACAAGCGCGAGAACGATCGCTCTCTTGTAGTTGTTAATTATCCTCAAATTCCCAAGCGCTGATACACTAAATCTAAATGCCTCAATTGATACTGCGGATCGAAGCAATCATCAATTTCTTTGCTTGTCATTTTAGCTGTTACGCGATCGTCCTTAGCAATCAAATTGTAGAAATCGCCCCCTGGCTTGTTCCAAGCTTCGTGAGCGCAAGATTGGACAATTGTGTATGCGTCTTCGCGACTCGTGCCTTTTTCTACTAAGGCTAACATCACCCGCTGGCTGAAGATTACCCCGCCGTAAAGGTTCATGTTGCGCTTCATGTTTTCGGGATAGACTAGCAGGTGTTTTACTAAGTCTGTGGCTTCGACTAACATGAAGTGAGTTACTGTAGAACTGTCGGGCAAAATCATCCGTTCTACGGAACTGTGAGAGATGTCTCTTTCGTGCCAAAGCGCCACGTTTTCTAAGGCTGCGACGGCGTTGGCGCGGACAATTCTTGCCATCCCCGTGAGTCTTTCGGAGCGAATTGGGTTGCGTTTGTGGGGCATGGCGGATGAGCCTTTTTGCCCTTTGGAAAAGAATTCTTCGACTTCGAGCACGTCGGTGCGTTGGAGGTTGCGGATTTCTACTGCAAAACGCTCGATCGATGCGGCTAACAGTGCTAGGGTTTGGACGTATTCGGCGTGTCGATCGCGCGAAATGACTTGAGTCGATGCACAATCGGGTTCGAGTCCGAGGTTTTGACAGGCTATGGCTTCTATTCGCGGATCGATATTAGCATAGGTTCCGACTGCGCCGGAGATTTTGCCGACTGCAATGGACGATCGCAAATTCACCAATCGGGCGCGGTTGCGAAACACTTCGGCCAGCCATCCTGCTAGTTTAAAGCCAAAGGTGATGGGTTCGGCGTGAATTCCGTGCGATCGGCCAACCATCACAGTATTGCGGTGTTGTTGGGCCTGATAGCGAATAGCTTGACTCAAATCTTCGACACGTTCTAACAAAATATCGACACTAGCGACTAATTGCAGCGCCAAAGCAGTATCGAGCACATCGGAACTGGTTAAGCCGAGGTGAATGTAGCGGCCGGCATCGCCCACATATTCGTTGACATTTGTCAAGAAGGCGATCATGTCGTGGCGGACTTCGGCTTCAATTTCGAGGACTCGTTTGGGGTCAAAATTAGCCTTAGCTTTGATTTCTTCGACTGCGGCGGCGGGGATGTAGCCGAGTTCGGCTTGAGCTTCGCAGACAGCGATTTCTACTTGCAGCCAGGTTTTCAGTTTGGCGGTTTCAGTCCAGATGTTGCCCATTTCGGGCAAAGTGTAGCGCTCTATCACGGTGGGAGTTGGGGAATGCGATCGTCCTATTGTACCTCTGCGCGGCATCCGTCTTCAGTCGGGAGGGGGAATTTCGGGCGATCGAACTATCCCTCTTCTGAATTTGAATATTTCGTTTGTTTCGGATATTGCGTTTATGGCACGGTAAGTGTTATCGTGAAGGAAACAACCAAGTATATGCCGGCCAAATACTTGCAAACCCCTTTCAGCAATGGTCGCACAGGTTTTACCCAATCGCAGCCTCAGTCTGCTGAGCAATGAGCAATAAAAAATGGTTGTGTTAAAATCAGGGGTTTAAACCCCTGATTTTAACACAGACTGACTTTCTGCTTTCGATCGAAAAAAATCAAATCAAAAAAGAAATTCATTATGTTGAGCCAAAAAGCATCGCTTGAGTCCGTTTTGGTTCAAGAACAAGAAAAAGAATCAATAGCTGAATTAGAGCGGATTCTTAACCTCGATCCTTCGCAAGCAAAATTAGTGGGAAGCAACGGAGAAGAGATTCTTATTCCTGAATCTGTATATCGTATGTTGTGTCATATCGTTCATATGATGGCATCAGGTCAGCGCATTTCTATAATGCCTCACAATTGCCAGTTGACAACACAAGAAGCTGCTGAGATTTTGAAGGTATCTAGACCCTTTCTAATCAAGTTACTAGAAACAGGAGAAATTCCCCATATCAAAGTTGGTTCACATCGACGAGTGACTTTCCAAGACGTAATAAATTATCAAGAACAGCGGAAAGTAAAGCGTCGCCAAGGGCTGCAAGAACTAACCCAATTTCTTCAGGATGAGGGGTTCTACGAAGATGGGGTGTGCGATCTAGCTAAGTAAGATGGATGTTTCTTCTGTTGTTCTAGATTCCTGCGTCATCTTCCCTATGCCTTTATGCGATACGCTGCTGCGTGCTGCCGAGGCTGAGTTGTACAGCGTTCACTTTTCACAAGAAATTCTAGATGGTGCTACCCGCAATCTTGTAAAAAAAGGCATAATGACAGATGTCAAAGCAAAATATTTTCAGGAACAGATTAAATACTCCTTTCCTGAAGCAATTGTCAAAGTGCCTGCAAGTTTGGTGGAAGCAATGACAAATCATCCGGGCGATCGTCATGTTGTAGCTGCTGCGATTGTCGCAAATGCTCAAATCATCGTTACAGATAACCTCAAACACTTCCCAAAGGAGGCTTTGGAACCTTATGGCATTGAGGCACAGCACCCGGATGTATTTCTAAGTGAGCTTTTCGATAATAACCCTGAGTCAATCGTTGAAGTAATTCGGCAGCAGGCTGAGGCTCTAAAAAACCCTCCTTGTACTGTTGCCGAAATTATTGAAAAATTAGAAAAAAATAATAGGGTACACGAATTTGCTAGTAAAACTCGTTTCTACGAATACTTTGATTTTGTAACAGAAACTGCGAAACAAGCCTTACGGAAGATTGGAGAAGCTGCACCCGAAGGTGGTCGATGTTATGACGGGGAAAGATATCGACTCTGGATGAAAGGGCCAACTCTAACAATTACGGCTAAAGACGGTAGAGGAGAAGTTATTCGAGTTCAGAATGAGGAAATTGAGTGTAATATTTCATCGGAAGATGTCAAAATATTCCAAATATTTGCTCAACGCTTGGAGCAAGAATTAACAATAAATAGAATTGAGGCTCGACAATCAGATTAAGCAGAAGCTCAAGAAAATAGAAGAATGAATAGCCCTTACAGTCTCATCATCCAGTGGTCAGAAGAAGATCGACTTTTTGTTGTCAGTTGACCGGAGTTTACCGATGTCATGCAGCCTTGCACTCACGGACACACTTACGAAGAAGCGGCAAAACACGGACAAGAATTGTTAGAAACATTGATTGAACTCTATCAAGAAGATGGCAAACCTCTACCAGAACCTCAGACTTTGGGGAAACGATTACAGATTGCGTAAAGTTGTTATACAATTTCTGCTACCATTTACCATAAACACCAACTAAAAACCTATGACTTCTCAAGCCTCCAACCCAAATGTCCAAGACCTGCAAAGACAGGTGATTGCCCTGTTACAAGAAGTTAGCACTCTGATGGGTCGCGCTAGCAAAGAACTTAAGTCTGAGGATAGCTCAGAAAACAAGTACCAGATATATCAACAGGAAATTGAAAAGGAGATTGGTACAGTCACAGACCTAAAACTCAGAATGGCCATTGCCGCACCGATGAATGCTGGCAAATCCAAAATTATTAATGCCATTATTGGTCAAGAACTCCTGCCAAGTTCTGCTACAGCGATGACCACACTGCCAACAGAGATTGTATTAAAAGAAAATGCAGCAGAGCCGATTCTAAAATTGAGTCCTGGAATTTGTGAAGCATTTAAGAAAGCATTGGATGCTATCAGGCTGAAAATTGAGCAGCAAGGGATGGAAGAAGTTCTTAAGCATACTGGTGAATATCCGCATTTAGCAAGTTTACTCCAAGAAATTCACAGTGATACAGATTTTGGGATTTCCGAAGAAATCTATGGCAGTAAGAATATTAACAAGATCCTGACAGAGTTGAATCATATTATCCGTCTTTGCAACATTCTGGCAGTATCCCAAGATCAAGATCCTCTCCAGTTGCTCAATGACAATGACATTCCATCTATCGAAACTCCTTTTTTCATAACACAGCAAAATCAACAACTAGAGAAGCTAGGTAATCTTGTAATCGTTGATACGCCTGGGCCAAGTGAAGCCGGAGTCAGCGAAAAACTAGAAATTGTAGTTTCCAAGCAACTTAAGCGTAGCCAACTTGTGCTGCTTGTCCTGAATTTTACTGAATTGAGGGCTGAAGCAGCCGAAAAAATTAAAGCAGAAGTTCAAAAAGTTATCAGAACAAGCAGTCAAGAAAATTTATATGTTTTAGTTAATAAAATCGATGAGCGTCGTCGAGGTGACATAGATACCGAAATGGTAAAACAATTTGTTGCTAATAACCTCAAACTGGGCGACACAGACCACGTATTTGAAGTTTCGGCTAGGCAAGCATTCTGCGCTAAGGATTTTCTCCGTCAATCATCTCTCAGTAGTCAAGATATTAAAGATCCTGAAGCTGCCGAAGCATTAGCTAGAGAATTCTGGCCTGTTAATTGGGAGGATGAACTGAAGGAGGCAACTGTAGATAAATTACAAAAGATAGCGGTAAAACTTTGGGAAGTATCAAAGTTTGAATCTTTTCTGGAAGAAGCAATTAATGTAATTTTGCTACAAGTTGCCCCCCGCTGCATGGAGTTTGCATTGAATCGTTGTCTTATTCATTTAGATGATTTATGTAATAATGCAAAAAATGATCTGATTTACATTAACAGTAATGCTGAAAAGCTCCAGCAAGCAATTAAGGATCTTAACAAAGAGCTTTCTAGTCTAGCTGCTTGCCGTAAGAGTCTAGATGAAGAGGTTGCCAAAACAAAAAAGCAAATAAACGAAACCGTAAATGCCAACCTAGAAAAACTAAAAAAAGATGGAAAAAAAGAACTTGATATACTCTTGAAAGATTATGTTTGGGACTCTGCTATAACATCTTTTTCTACTGCCTTTAACGACTTTTTAAATAGAGATAAAAATGAGTTTAAAAATAAGGATGAATTTGAATTTAATAATAAGCAAGATGCCAAGTTATTTGCTGAAAAAATAGTAGCCTCAGCAAATAAAATTATTGAGCGTCAATTGAATGTCGCGTCTAAAAAGACGGAAGAACAGACAAAAGACAAGATCCAAGAATTATCCAAGTTACTAGATAGTCGAACTAAACCTATTATTGAAGGCGCTCAAGTTCGCTTAAACAAAGAGTTTGATGTTACTTTTAAGCCAGATACACTCAAGTTAGTTGATATTTACATAGAAGTGAATACCCCTGATCTTGAATTCAGAGGATATGGGTTATCTGATTTACTCGCAGCATTTTTAGAAGAAGCATTTGGTAATTTGTTTGTGCAGTTTGCTGCTGGCTTAGTGGCAATGGTAGCTAACAATCCAATACTGAGCACAATTTATGGTTTCGTTAGCACCGTTTTTGGTTGGTTGTTCCGTGTGGACTTAAACAAACATCTATATAAAGAAAGATATACAGTTAACATAATCCTTTTCCAGGCTGAAGTAGTTAAATTATTTAATAATAAAATCGAAGAAATTCAAAAACAATCTAACCGATTGATTGACCAATCTTTTGATGAACCAATTCAAATGTATTTTGAGGCTCTAGACTCTATTTTAGGTGATTATAGGAAGGATTTGGAGCAATCATTAAAAGCTCAAGCTTTACCTTTAGAAACACTGAAAAAATTAAAGCAAGCGCTTGAATCATTTTCAGTAGGTAATGATAAATTACAGGTGGATAAGTTGAAAGAGAAGGCTAATGAACTTCTGAGTCAGACAAAACCATTAATAGCAAGCTGAGATGCGCTTACGTTTTTTACTAATTTAAGATTTCTGGAACAGGAACTTATTCACTAAACTAGCTTTGTTCACAGCAATATCAGTCAAATATGGAATAAGTGCAAAACCGATACACTCTGCCAATCGAGGCGGCACGGCATTTCCAATTTGCCACATTGCCTTTTTCATAGAACCTTCAAAAATAAATGAATCCGGGAAACTTTGCAATCTAGCCATTTCGCGAGCTGAAATAACGCGGTTGAGATAAGGATGAATATGAGTGCCACCATGATTTTCTTTAACAGTCATACTCGGTTTTCCCGGATACTGTCGCTTGAAAGCATCGGCGTAGCTTTCATACAAAGAACCGCCTGGTGGAACTTTAGCAAGTCTTTCCATGTACTCAACAGAATGACGAGTCCATTCGTGGTTGATTTCTGGTATGGGACTATACTCTGGTAAATCATCAATTGCTGACTCAATCGCTTTGTATTGTTCCGGCAAAAATTGCGGCTTCGGATAGGGATTTTGCATCCCAAATCTATTGGCAATAAAAATTGCTCGCGGCCGGATTTGCGGGACTGCATAGGTTGCGGATTCCAGAACAGCAACGGACATATTGGGATAGCCAATTTCCTGAAAAGCCTCGCAAATGGCTTGCTTAACAGCTCCTTTTTGTATAGTCAATATTCCCGGTACGTTTTCCATGACAACATACCAAGGACGTATTTCAGAGACAACGCGGACAAACTCTCTAAATAAGCGATTTCGAGGGTCGTTGGGGTCGCGTTTTCCGGCTACTGAGAAGCCTTGACATGGTGGCCCGCCTGCAACAACATGAACTTCTGGCGAACCAATTTCAGCGAGCAACTGTTGGGGATTTAAGTTTTTTATATCGTCGCACAAGTGATGGCAATCGGGAAAGTTTTTTGTATGAGTTGCCGAGGCGATGGGATTAATTTCAACACTTGCTACTGGTCGGAAACCTGCTTGCAATAAACCTTGGGTCATGCCGCCCGCACCGCAGAAAATATCGACAAATGTATAGTCTGATTTGGGCAGCGACTGAGATTCAATATCAATGAATATCTTGTAGGGGTCGCAGTCATTTGCTTCGAGTTCGCGTTGGATGCGTTCGTAACGCCCTAATTTTGCTTTCTTCTGCTTTTTGGCAGGAATTGGTTCTTCCTCTTTTAAGAACAAAGACAGTTGTATTGCTTCCATTTTATATTTGTTTACTGCGTTCTATCTGATGTTGCCCACTTGGGGCAGGTGTAGGGATCGATCGCGCTTGGAGTCGGAGAGTGCGATCGTCCTATTGTACATCTGCGCGGGGATGCAAGACTCAGAAACCCTGTTTCTGAAAGCAACCAGGTTTTTGTAGTTTGGGCGATCCGCTACAATATGCTAAACTTCGTTAGCTGGCATTCTTCTCTATTCGCCAATAAATGGTTCCAAATGAATAGCCATTAATATTTTGGTTAGACTTCGCCCTTGAGTGCATTTACTCAAAAAGTATTGCGGTTTTCAGGGTTATTCGCTAGAATAGCCAACCTGTCAAGTAAAAACCTCCCACCAACGAGACAGACATTTCCCACATCCGCTTATGACCATTCCCTATACTCCACCTTGGCTGCTGAACAACGGCTTATTAATGACGTTGTACACCGCATTAAGGGCTAGTCGCCGTTGGGAAAAGACGATCGCTTACCCAGAGCCCCCTTACCGAGAACACATCTTTACTGGTGCCTGTGGAGTCCCGATTTTCGGCTGGGTTGCCATCCCCGAAAATCCTCGATATACCATCGTCGGCACTTACGGCATTACTGGCGATTTGGATAATCAATGGTATCTCAAGCTACTAGGCCGTAAAGCCTATGCCCAAGGCTGTGCAGTGGTATTATTTGACTGGCGAGCTCACGGCAAAACTGCCCAACTCTCTCCCACCCTGACTTCTGATGGCCTATACGAAGGCGAAGATTTCGTTCGGATTGCTGCGGCTGCTAAAGAAATGGGATGTCCCGCGCCTTTTTGGTTCACGGGTTATTCCCTGGGCGGACAATTAGCCTTGTGGGCCGTAAAATCAGCTCAGACGATCGCAGATTGGGGGCCGGACTTAGGGCTCGAAGAGTCAGAACTAGCAGGCGCGGCGGTGATTTGCCCCAGCTTGGACTCCAACCGTTCTCTGTCTTATCTAGTTAAAGATGAGTGGGGGAAATTTTTAGAAAAAGCGATCGCGCGACAGTTAAAAAAACTAGCAAAAAATATCGCCGCATCGCATCCGGGGGCGATCGATCCTGCAGCTATTGAACGCGCCAACAGCATTTGGGGCTTTGACCACGAACTGGTAATTGGCCCGTTAGGTTTCTCCTCTGTGGAAGAATACTATGAGGCTAGCAGCGCTCTACACATTTTGCCTCACCTCAAAAAACCCACTTTCATCCTCTATGCAGCGGATGATCCGATGTTTGATCCAATTCTTGTCTCTGAGTTGCAAGCCATTAGCGCGAACAATCCTGCCTTAGAATTAGTGGTGACAGCCTACGGCGGTCATGTTGGGCATATCAGTAGTAAACGTTGTCAGCATCAATTTGGTGATAGCGATCGGTGGTGGGCATGGAATCGGATTTTACAGTGGTTCGATGCCTTGAGTGTTGATGAAGATTATCAAATAAAACCTTAACACTCCTCGGCAATAGTTGGGGGGAGGAAAGGATTAGGTGGTTTAATCCCTCCAGTCCAGAACGTTAAAACTATTTCCCAAAAACACTAGACATCAGGGCAAAAGCTGAATGGCTTAGTGGGACACAATTGTGCATAATTTGCATAGCCAGTTGACTTAACCTCGATGTGAGGACAGCATAAGGATTAGAAACAATTTTAGTTAAAAACTGGTGAATAAATATCGATTAATTTATTCGTTTTTTTGACGATTGTGTGAGCTATTAACTAGGTAAAACTAAAGCTCCAACTCTCAATCTAATCAAACTGCAAATTGCGATAATTACTCTCTCGTAATTCCTTTTTCTTAACCGAAATTTTTATTGATCCACTCGAAACCAGCATTGTAGTGGGGTGGCATCTTCGCGTTAAATTCCCACGTCCTTGATTGATTCTCTCGTCTTCGGCAACAAACAGCACCGCGTCGTACAAGCTCTTATTTTAGTTTAGAGACGGGGCGATCGTATCAAAACCAAAGAAACCGGGTTTTTTGCCGTTGCTATCGGTGGTAACTCACATCCTGCACCACTTCCAATAACCGCCAGGGGTTGAAACCCCTGTCTCATAGCGAAAGAAAGTCCTCTAAAGAGGACTAAAAGCCTTTTCCTATCAGCTTTTCAGTCCGTTTTAACCGACTTTCGCTGTCAGACGGGGGTTTCAACCCCCGGCGGGTTAAAGAGAATGGCGCAAGATGTCAGTTGCAGGGCTGTATTCTCGTCCAAAACCAGGTTTCTGAGTACCCGGGCGTCAATTTTCAGCTTTTAGAGAGATGTAAAAACTCGCCCGATCGCTACACTATGATTAACTAGGAACTCAGCAATTTTGGAGAAGAGGTGAATTGAAATTCGTTTCCGACCCGCAAATAACAGTCAAAATCCGCAAAATGAAAGAGCGGGTGCGGTGGCAAGAACAGTCGATCGTCGATCGGGGAATCGACCAAACTCGGATGGTTTTGGAATCTCCAACCACCGACTCTCCAGAGTTTTCGTTTTTAGTCGCAGGCGACAGCGGCACGGGCAATCACCGCGGCCACAACCCCCAGCGGCAGGTTGCCGAACTGATGCTGGTCGAGGGGAGAACTTGCCGTTTCGTCCTCCACACGGGCGATGTAGTTTATCTCGTAGGTTCCAGCGAATATTACTTGCAAAACTTTATTCGCCCCTACCGAGAATTTATAGTCGGCGGCGAGCATCCTTCTCGGATTGCTTACGATCGCATGGTGTTTAGCTTTCCCTTTTTGCCCGTACCGGGAAACCACGACTATTACGACTTGCCCATAGTCTACGGCATTCTGTCGGCGACAGCCTTACCGCTGCGCCGACTGTTGGGTTCCAAGTTGGATCTCGATGTCGGCTGGCACGGTTCCGATCGCGGAAATGCCTACGCCAAAGCCTTTCTCGACTACCTGCAAGCTCACAAAATGCCGGGAGAACTCGATCGCCACCTAGACGCCCACTACACCGCCAGCACCAGCACAGGCCGCTGCCTCCGCTACCAACCCGGAAGCTTTACGCGCTTACCCAACCGCTACTACACCTTCTGCAGTGGCGGCATCGACTTCTTCGCCCTCGACTCCAACACCTTCAACGAACCATTACCGATCCCGAAAACCAAACAGGGCGACATTCGCCGCCAGAATTTGGAACTCGATCGCCAGAAATTGGAACAAGAAAAATTGGCAATGCTCGAAATGTGCGATCGGCTGAACCCCGAAATTCCTTCTGAAGCCGAACAGCTAGACGACTTGAGCGCCAAATTAGAGCAACTTGACGAAATGCTCATAGATATTGACAAACAACTGTCGTCCCACAAAACAGCCGCCACCGACGTTGAACAGCTCGAATGGCTGAAAAAAAGGCTGATTGACTCTTGGCGCGATTCCGAGGTGCGGGGGCGGGTAATTTACCTGCACCATCCCCCCTACGTGACAGAGGCGACAAAGTGGAATCAAGCTCAAACTTTGGCGGTGCGGTTGCGATTGCGCGAGGTGCTCGACGCGGTGGCCGATGCAGTTGGGGAAGTAGCGCGGGGGCGTCCGCTAGTAGATTTGGTGCTGACTGGCCACGCTCACTGTTTGGAATACCTGCGGACTGGGAATACCGGACACGGCGACTCTGGGATTAATTGGATTGTCTGCGGGGGAAGCGGCCACAGTCTCCGCCGCCAGCGCCCGGAAGGGCCGATGTTGCAGGAACCATCGAGTCCAGAAGCTTATCGATTGGGGCGTGAGGGCGGGCGATCGCAAAAAGGCGATCGCCCGATAGCGGAATCTTTGCTATTTGTCGGCCGCAGCGGCCAAGGTTCCCACAAACGCCGTCCTTATTCGTGTTTGCGGATTGATGTTCTCGACGGGAGCCCCCCCAAGTTCCGCATCCGACCTTTGGTTGTCGAACGATTTGAGGGGAAATGGCACGAGATCTCGATCGAACCTTTTGTAATTTAACGAATGAAGTTGCCCTCATGATCGGGTTTTGCCGCAGCAAACGGCTTAATTCCTCAGCTTGAAACTCTCAAGATTCTCTCTCAAACCCGGAAATCTTCAATAGACTCGCATTGCATTCATTCGATCGCCATAACAGGAAATTATCTGCGTTAATGGGCGTTAATCTGCCTTGCATCTGCGATCGATCTATCAATCAAAGATTAATGCAATACAAGTCTCATCTTTGCACTCAACTTAATTCAGGAAAAAAACTCAATGATTGCTAACTTAACCGCCACCGGCTGGGAAATTATTTACCACCGCGCCCACGCTTTGCTCGCGGCCCAACTTGGCGGACAGTGGAAGCGCTCGAAATCTCCGGTTCGCCTTTACGAAACCATAGCAGCGATTTCGCATCACGACGATTTGGAGAAAGAATGGGAAGAAAATATTTTGACAGAAGCGGGCGCGCCCTTTGATTTTACCTTGCAGACCGAAACTTCACTGCCTAAAATTAAAGCCATGACGCAGAATGCCCTATATCGCGGTAGGTGGGTAGCAATGCTGATTTCTATGCACATGAGCTTTCTCAATGAAGGAAAGCGGGGAGAGTCGAAGGAACTCGACGAGTTTTTGGACGAACAACTGGAAAATCAAAAAAAATGGCGCAAAGAGTTGAAAATTTCCGAGGAAGATGCTAAGGCAGCTTATGCTTTTTTCCAGTGGTGCGATCGGCTATCATTAATTCTTTGCAGCCGCGAGTTACCCGCCGGAGAACGAGCTTTAGAAATTAGTGTCGGCCCGGACGGCAAGCGCTACGATATTGTACAGAACAGCAACGAACTCGTGACTGTAACTCCTTGGCCTTTTGAAGAAGATAAATTTACGGTGAACGTCGAAGCGTGCCTTTTGGATAAAGTCAAGTTCGACAGCAACCAGGAAATCAAGGAAGCGCTGCACAAAGCTCCGCGCGAAGTCTTAGAGTGGACTTTTGTCAAGTCTTAATTAAACCTCTAGCACAAATACTGCACGTTCTAGGTTTGTAGCGAGAACTTAAGTCCCAGCGAGTTTTATGAAAACTGAAGTTCTCACTACAAACCAATTTGATTGTTGCCGATTGACCGGACATAATATTATCAATGAGCAATTACCAATTACCAATTACCAATTACCAATTACCAAACATGAAACGTTCAGCTTGCCTAATTTTTAATCCCGTCGCCGGTAACAGCGACCCCGACCAAGACTTAGCTAGAATTCAGGAACTTTTAGAGCCTTTTATTGACTTAGATATTCGGCTAACAACCCCAGAATTAGACGCAGATCAAATCGCCCGCGAAGCAGTTGCTAGAGGAGTTGAGGCAATTATTGCTTGCGGGGGCGACGGCACATTATCCGCAGTTGCTGGGGCGATTGTCGGCACAAATATTCCTTTAGGAATTATTTCGCGAGGAACTGCTAATGCTTTTGCTAATGCTTTAGACATTCCAAATACAATTGAAACCGCCTGCGCCACTATTTTGGGAGGGTTGACGCGGGTGGTGGATGCGGCGATTTGCAACGGTGAAATGCCGATGGTTTTATTAGCTGGAGTGGGTTTTGAGGCGGAAACTGTCGAATTAGCCGATCGCGAAATGAAGAATCGCTGGGGAATGCTGGCTTACATTTTGTCTGGAATTAAACAGTTAAACAATTTAGAAAGATTTGAAGCGGAAATCGAAACCGAAGATAGAATTATCAGCCTTACTGCTGTGGCGGTGACAGTGGCGAATGCAGCGCCGCCTACTTCCATTTTAGCTCAAGGCCCGGCGGGGATTGTTTTTGATGACGGCTTGCTGGACGTGACGCTGGTGGCACCTGAGAATAAAGCTGGGGCGATCGCAGCTTCTTATCACTTATTGCAAACAGCTTTGAGTGGCAATCCTAGCGATCGCGACGACATCGGTTATTTGCGGGCCAAAAAAATAAAAATTACTACCGATCCGCCTCAGAAAGTAGTTGTAGACGGTGAAATTTTCGGCATGACTCCGATTACTATTGAGTGCATTCCAGGAGGTTTAACTATTTTTGTACCGCGAGTTGAAGAACCGCCAGTCGTGGAAAAACTCACCGGTTTAGCGGACATCGAAATTACAATTAAATCCTTAATTTAAACTTTTTAGCGACACAAATAATCAGAAAGACCGCAGGGGCGGTCTTTTGTTTTTAGGCTTCTAAAATTTGGCGAATCCGACGCTCCAAAAGTTCGAGATCAAGTCCACCTTCATCGCGGCTAATGCGGCGCACGGTGACGTTAACATTGCTCAAATCTGCCAGCAAATCTTGGAGGATTTCTTGTTGCTGCCGAGCTTGAGTTATTTCGCGCGGTTCCTGCACCAAATCGCGAACGATTGTATCTTCAGCGCGGGAAGCAACGATCGGGTCTGCTTCGCCGTCTACGTGTACGAAAGTGCGCCGACCAGGCCCACGTTCATCTTCAATTGGGATTACTGCTGTTACCCGATCGGAGCGTACATATTTACCAAATCCGAGGTGGACTAGCACTGATGATTGTATTTTCATAGATAGCAAGTTTTATTTGTTAGTTATCTATATTCTAACTTTTATAACCATGAAATAACAACTAATGTTAGAGATAATTTTACTACGATATATGTCGGTTGTTTATCTGTTTTATAGTTGTCAAATTGAGTAAAAAATGCTAATATTTAATATAAGAGCTCAACAGTATCATATCCATTTCGGTTGGATCGGAATTATTTAACCACAGAGAGCGCAGAGAACACAGAGAAAGATCGGAGAGATGAATGATTCCTATGTTGACAGGTTTGATATCATTCAATATCTGGGTTAAATCAAATAACTAAATAAAATATGATTCCACAGTCCTCTTGAGAGAACTTTCGCTATGAGACAGGGGTTGAAACCCCTGTCGGACTATCGGAATATGGCAAATCTCGGACTGTCGGTGCGCGACAGTTGGCTAATGCGTTAACATAGAATGAAAGCAATTTGCGATTTTGAGATTCGAGAATGATTCCCACCGATAAACAGGAAAGCCTAAATCATGCTAATTAGTCTCGACTTAGTTATCAGCCTCGTGACGGCCATTCCCTTCGGCATCGTCAAAGACAAGCTTCAGCGCAACGAAGCTGTAATCAAATTATTAAAAAAATTCAACCTCGACCCCGACGCGCCGCCAGCAGATTTTAGCGGAGTTTATGTTTATACTTTAGTAGAATACGGCGCAGGCAAACCCAAACAAATTTTAGAACTGTTTCGCCAAAAAGAAATTGAATCAGCATTTCGCAAAGCTTTCGAGTCCGATAGCCCAGCCATTTTGATTCAAGCAGGCGAATATTATCTGAACGAGTCTGCTTTGGGCAAGGAAATTCGTGATTTAGGCATTGATCCCAGACGGGAATTCATGGCATTTGCAGCCGTGTTTATGGAAGTAGCAAAGCGGACGCGGACGCTGGGAGATGTGATGGTGGAAAATTCGCTCGCCTCTTTGCAAAAACGCCTATGTATGGTAATGGATCGCATCGAACGCCTTCCCACGCTGGAAGGAATTCGCACCGAATTTGCGCGGTTGGAATCTCAAGATTATCCCGCACTTCCGCCCGCCGAATCAACGAAGATTCAAAAGTCTCAAGCTTTTATTTTATCGCAACAAGTTCGAGGTTGGTTTGAGACATTAAGTTATCGGTTTGAGAAATATGAAATTTGGGAAGATAACTATTTTGAATGGATTATCAATGTTCCCGTCAGACGCAATCGGTACGATCGCATTTTAGTGCGCGGAATTGCCGGAGAAGCCGGACTCAAGGACATTTCGGCCTTGCGCGAGTCGGTGGAAAAACAGCGCACCGATGAAGGATGGTTAGTCACCGCCCGCCGCATCAGTCGCGCCGCGCGGGATGAAGTAGAGAAACCAGAAAATAGTAATTTAGCTTGCTATACCTTCGATGAATTGCTCGACCAAGATGCCGATTTTACCGCTTATCTCGATTGGCTAGAAACGGAAATTACGAGCCGGGAAATTAATACAAAATACGTGCCGCTAGCTTGTACGAAAGAAGAAATCGATCCCGATACTCACCGCAAGATAGGCGTGAGTCATTATGACGGGCGAGATGGCTGGATCGAAGGTTATATTGATTTGTGGTTGAATGACCCAGTAAAAGAACATATTTCAGTTTTAGGAGAATTTGGGACGGGGAAAACTTGGTTTGTGATGCACTATGCTTGGATGGCGCTGCAACGCTACCGAGATGCTCAAAAGCGCGGTTTGGAACGTCCGCGTTTGCCGTTAGTAATTCCGCTGCGAGATTACGCGAAAGCCGTTAGTGTGGAGTCGCTATTTTCCGAGTTTTTCTTTCGGAAACACGAGATACCTTTGGCGGGTTATTCGGCATTTGAACAACTGAATCGCATGGGCAAATTTCTGTTGATTTTCGACGGTTTTGATGAAATGGCCGCTAAGTGCGATCGGCAAGAAACCATTAACAACTTCTGGGAACTAGCAAAAACCGTCGTTCCCGGCGCAAAAGTCATCCTCACTTGCCGTACCGAACACTTTCCTGAAGGCAAGGAAGGACGGGCATTGTTCAATGCAGAACTGCAAGCGTCAACAACCATTTTGACAGGTGAAATTCCCCAATTTGAAGTATTAGAATTAGAGAAATTTAACGACGAGCAAATTGGGCAAGCGCTGTCATTTCAAACAGAAGCCGCGACTGTCGAAAAAGTGATGGGAAACCCGCAGTTATTGGATTTAGCGCGCCGCCCGGTGATGACCGAGTTAATTTTGGAAGCATTGCCGGATATTGAAGCTGGAAAACCAGTCGATATGTCGCGGATATATCTGTATGCGGTGCGGCGGAAGATAGAGAGAGATATCAAAGCTGAACGCACTTTTACTTCCTTAGCAGATAAGCTTTACTTTTTGTGCGAACTGTCTTGGGAAATGCTGTCAACCAACCAAATGAGCCTGAATTATCGCGGTTTTCCCGATCGCATCCGCAGCTTGTTTGGTGCCATCGTGCAAGAGGAAAAAGACTTAGACCACTGGCACTACGACATGATGGGTCAAACGATGCTGATTCGCAATGCTGATGGCGATTATACTCCGGCGCACCGTTCGTTATTAGAGTTTTTTGTCGCTTATAAATTTGCAGCGGAATTGGGAGTTTTGGCGGCAGATTTTACCGAATTAGTTGCGCCTGAACAGTCTTGTGTAAACCCGAATACTGAGGCTCAATTATACACTTGGTCTAATTATTGTCAGCTTCAGGCCCAGAAGAGAAATAACAACGAACTTATCGCCCCCTTGCAGGGATTTGTTGCTGAAAATTTAAGTAAACTTCGTCAGAGTTTCGGACAAGCGCCACTGACGAAAGCTGTGATGGATTTGTTATTGCCAATGGTAGGGGCGGTGCCCCCGTGCCCGCCCGCCCCTGGTTTAGGGGCAACCACCGAAAGAGGGGCAACCACGGGGGGATTGCCCCTACTAGAAATTCTGGAAGCAACGCGGGGTCAAACTGAAAGTGAGGTAGGTTATGTGGGAGGGAATGCGGCGACGCTGTTGGTGAAAAAGGACAATGCTGCTTTGGAAGGAAAAGACCTTTCTCATACCATTATTAAAGGTGCTGATTTTACAAAGGCTAGCTTGCGGCGTGTCAATTTGACTGATGCAAATTTAGCAGAGTCTGTTTTTGCTAAAGCCTTTCGTACAGTTAATTCGGTCTCATTTAGTCCAGATGGCAAACAATTTGCTACAGGTGGTAGTGATGGTGTTGTTCGTTTGTGGGATGCAGTCAGTGCCGAAGAACTTTTAACTTGTCGCGGAGGGAAAAATTCAGTGCATTCAGTTGCTTTCAGTTCGGATGGTGAATGGCTTGCCAGTGACAGTGTTGACAATAGTATCAAGCTTTGGGATAGTCATACAGGAGAATGTTTGCGGACTTTCACCGGACATGAAAATTCAGTGCGTTCTGTTGCTTTTAGTCCCGATGGTGAATGGCTTGCCAGTGGCGGTTATGACAAGACTATCAAGCTTTGGAATAGCCATACAGGAGAGTGTTTGCGGACTTTAAAAGCACATAAAAATTCTATAAGCTCAGTTACCTTTAGTCCCGACGGTGAATGGCTTGCCAGTGGCAGTTTTGATAATACTATCAAGCTTTGGGATAAGCATACTGGAGAATGTTTGCGGACTTTCACCGGACATGAAAATTCGCTTCTTTCAGTTGCTTTCAGTCCCGACGGTCAATGGCTTACCAGTGGCGGTTATGACAAAACTATCAAGCTGTGGGGCAGCCATACCGGAGAGTGTTTGCGGACTTTCACCGGACATGAAAATGGGGTGAGTTCAGTTACCTTTAGCCCCGACGGTGAATGGCTTTCCAGTGGCAGTTTTGACAATACTATCAAGCTTTGGGATAGGCATACTGGAGAGTGTTTGCGGACTTTCACCGGACATGAAAATGGGGTGAGTTCAGTTACCTTTAGCCCCGACGGTGAATGGCTTTCCAGTGGCAGTTTTGACAATACTATTAAGCTTTGGGATAGGCATACCGGAGAGTGTTTGCGGACTTTGACCGGATATGAAAATGCGGTTTTTTCAGTCGCATTCAGTCCCGACGGTGACTGGTTTGCGAGTGGTAGTAGTGACAATACTATCAAGCTTTGGGATAGGCATAGCGGAAAGTGTCTAAAGACTTTCAAGGGACATAAAAATAGAGTGAGTTCAGTCGCATTCAGTCCCGATGGTCAATGGCTTGTCAGTGGCGGTTGGGACAACACAGTTAAACTTTGGAATATCCATACTGGAGAGTGTATTAAGACTTTCACAGAACATAAAAGTTGGATTTATTCAGTCGCTTTTAGTTGTGACGGTAAATGGCTAGTTAGTGGTAGTTATGACAATACTATTAAACTCTGGGATAACCATACCGGAGACTGTTTTTTGACTCTCACCGATCATGAAAATAGGGTTCTTTCAGTCGCATTCAGTCCCGGTGGTGAATGGCTAGTCAGTGGCAGTGGTGACAATGCTATCAAGCTTTGGAACAGTCATACTGGAGAGTGTTTGCGGACTTTCACCGGACACAATGATTGGGTGAATTCAGTCACTTTTAGTTTTGATGGTGAATTGATTGCAAGTGGCAGTGATGACTATACTATCAAACTTTGGGATAGCCATACCGGAGAGTGTTTGCGGACTTTCACCGGACATGAAAATTCGGTTTATTCAATCGCCTTCAGTCCCAACAATCAACAGTTTGCAAGTGGCAGTAATGACAACACTATCAAGCTTTGGGATAGCAATACTGGAGAGTGTTTGCGGACTTTAAGCGGACATGAAAACACCGTTCTTTCAGTCGCATTCAGTCCCAGCGGAGAATGGCTTGCCAGTGGTAGTCGTGACAACACGATTAAACTTTGGGATGTCAATACACGGGAGTGCATCAAGACTCTCACAGACGGACTTTATGAGGAGATGAATATCACGGGTGTTACGGGTTTAACGGAAGTTGAAAAAGCCACGCTCAAAGCTTTAGGTGCTGTGGAAAATTGATCGTCGCAAAGGAGGAATTATGCAGTCAGCAATACGGATTACAACCAAAGTTCTTGCAGGAAATAAACTTGAAATTCAAGTGCCGCCTGGATCGGTGGGCGAAGAGGTTGAAGTTTTTGTGATTATACCAGAAAAGCCTCAAGGCGGGCGGCGTAAGGTGTTGGAATTGCTGACAGAAATCCGCAGCCGTCATGTTTCCAGAACTGTTGAAGAAATCGATCGGGAACTTCAAGAAGAAAGAAACTCATGGGACAACTAAACCTACCATCCTCTGCTACAATTTACTTGGATACACAAGTCATTATTTACACCGTTGAAGCTAACCCGAATTACTATTCGCTGCTTCAACCCTTGTGGCTGAAGTTTCAAACAGGTGAAATTGAACTTATGACCAGTGAATTGACTTTACTGGAAACCTTAGTTTTCCCTCTGAAAAATGCTGACACTATCTTAGTCCGTGACTACGAACAACTGTTATTATCCTCAGAGATACAGCTAGTTCCCATCACTCAATCTGTACTAAGAACAGCAGCTAATTTAAGAGCCAATACCAATCTCAAAACCCCTGATGCTATTCATGCTGCGACAGCTATCAGTGAAGGTTGTACGCTGTTTCTCACCAATGACAATGGATTTCGTAATGTTCCCAATCTATCTGTCGTCATCCTGAGTGATGTTTTGGCATCATAATTATAGGCGATCGCAAAACTTATCCGATCGCAAATTCACTCAATTTTCGCATAATCGGCGGGTCAAACCCAAGTACAATGTCTTCTTTAGGAACTCCCAACTCAACCAGTTCGTTAGCAATACCCACCTCCGTACCATCCTGCTGAATCCAGATTTTATTGTCCATAATATCCAGGTGCAAAACCGGGCCATAAACTCGCCGCTGATTGCGCCATCCCACATAGATTAATTGATAATGGTCGCGCTCGATATCAAAGATAGTTTGAGCCTGAATTCGCTCATCCCACACCAGACTAGCGTGTTGGGAGAGCAGATTTTGGATGTGCTGCCGATAAAGGTTTACATCTGCCATTGTGCGATTGACTCCTGTTCTATATCATAAACAATTAAATGAATTTGATTTTGTTGAACTAAAGACTGAATAAACCCCATTGTGAAAAAACTATCATAAACATTGGTGGGTACTGCTAGGTATAAAATGCGGTCAGTTTCTTGTTTTTGTAAAGCGGCTCGATAACTAATGAATTGTCCTAAAGCTGTGTAAAATAGGGATATTTTGGATGGACCAGTAAAGCTTTTGATTTCAACGGCTATTTTCTGTCCATTTTTTTCGGCTGCAACCACCTTTTCGGCACCCAAGTCGATGTAAAGTTCTAAAGTTCCTGCTTGTAAAGTGTATGGATCGTGAGTAATCTGCCATCCATCTTTCTGGAGAGCGTTTTTAACGACTTCGTGAAAGGCATCTTTAGCAGACATAGCTTTACTGACTCGTTGTATTTAGTATCTTGGATAGTTGTTGTATTTTAATTATATACGATTTGCAGTAAATTCCGCTCGAACTTACGCGCGGGTCATCAGAAACCGGGTTTTTTCGATAATACTTCGTTGAGGCCAGCAGATTCGGCCAAAAACCCGGTTTCTAAGATACCCTACTGACTAAATTGTTGAGCGTAATAACGAGCATAGCGATCGCCCTTTTCCAGCAACTCCTCGTGCGTCCCTGATTCCACAATTCTGCCTTTTTCCAAAACTAAAATCCGATCGGCTCTGCGGACAGTAGCCAAGCGGTGTGCGATAATAAACACCGTGCGATCGCGCATCAATCTTTCCAGCGCTTCCTGCACTAAACCTTCAGATTCCGAATCCAGCGCCGATGTCGCTTCATCCAAAATCAAAATTCTGGGAGCGAGCAAAACTGCACGGGCGATCGCAATTCTTTGTTTTTGTCCGCCAGACAAATTTACACCCCTTTCTCCTACCCAAGTTTGATAACCGTCGGGAAACTCAGTAATGAATTGATGGGCGTTAGCAATTTGCGCCGCTTTTTCAACATCTTTTAGCTCATAATAAGATTGACCAAAAGCAATATTTTGAGCAATTGTACCCGAAAATAAAATCGTTTCTTGCGGTACAATTCCGATTTGCCGGCGCAGAGTATTTAAGGTGACATCTTGAATATCAATACCGTCAATTAAAATCTGTCCCGCTTGCGGATCGTAAAATCTGGGTAACAAGTTTACTAAAGTAGTTTTACCCGCACCGGATGCACCAACAAGGGCGATCATTTCTCCCGGAAGTGCCAGTAAACTCATGTTTTGCAAAATTGGAACCCCCCCTTGCCCCCCCTTATCAAGGGGGGGTTGAGGGGGGTAGGCAAAATTAATGTTGCGATATTCGACTTTACCTGTAACGCGGGGAAGTTCGATCGCCCCTGGCTTTTCGACGACTGCGGGTTGAATAGCTAAAAGTTCAAAAATGCGATCGCTAGAAGCTTCTCCCTGCTTGAAATCACCGTAATTTGCAGTTGTAATCGCGATCGGGTCAATTAAAAGTGCCACCCCTGCGATATAACTGATAAATTGAGTACCTGTGAGATTTCCTTGAGAAATTTGCCAACCTCCCAGGAAAAAGAGCAAAATTACGCTCATCGCTTCCAAAAAGCCAACTACAACGAACTGAAGTGCTTTTATGCGTTCCGACAAATACTTAGCACGGCGGTTTTGTTCAGATTCTTCTGCAAAGCGGGCAATTTCGTAATCTTCAGCCACAAATGCTTTGATTAAACGAATGCCGCTGAATACTTCAGTCAGCAAAGCGGATAAATCAGAAATGCGATTTTGACTTTGCCGCGAGTAACTTAGCAGTTTTTCGCCAAACCAACCAATTAAAATAGCCATCAACGGTGCGATAATTAATGCACCTAAAGTTAATTGCCAGTTGAGATAAATCATATATCCCAGGACGGCAATTAGCTGCAAAACACAAGGAATAAACTGATGAAAAAATTTATTTACGACTTCGCCAATGCGGTCAATATCTTCGGTGAGGCGGTAGGATAAATCTCCGGTTTTGGCAGTTTCAAAGTAGCCGAGATTGAGGTTTTGCAGGTGTGCGTAAACTTTTTTACGGATTTCTAAAGCAATAGTCAAAGCTGCTTTTGCCATCAGCGTATCTTGACCGTACTGGGCCGTACCGCGAATCAGAAATATAATGGCGCTGAGTGCAGCAATTTGACCGAATCCTTGTAAATCTCCTTTTCCTATAAATTTTGCTGTTTCGCCAACCAGCCACGCGATTATCGGCCAAAATATGGTAAATACTACGGTACAAGCTAATGCTTTACCGATGGTTTGTTTTTGGGGACGGAGGTAAGGTAAAATTTGCCAGTATGTCGATCGAGTTTTCAAGATATTTTGCCCTCGCAAATTCTGTTTTTAGAGATATCTGAGCCAGAATATAATATCAGCGATCGGGCAAATCGCCACAATCAATCTAGAGCATCTGCATAAGTCGCCTGCACCTTAGCCCCTGCGACAACTGCGCCCCGAAAGGTAGCGGACTCTCCGGGTGCAATAGTAGCTGGTTGAGCGTCAATAAATCCGTTATCAATTAAATTACCCGACTCGTCCAAAACTTCATAATTGACTTTGACATTTTTGATGATTTTGCAGCCTTGATTCAAAACTTTACCGCTGAAAAAGTTGCCGTCATAATTTGCCTGTGCAATTGAAAGTTTTGCCGCAATGTTGGCACCGGCAATGCAAGTTTGAGAAGTTTCCGAATTGGGTTGTTTTTCGCACAACTTGCCTAGGTCTACTATTCTACCATCGGGAGTTTTTAGGTAGCAAAACGGCTCGTCAATTTGAGAGTTTTGGGCCATGATATCTGTAGAGTATGCAATCAAAGGGCAAGCCGATATCGGTGAAATTAGCAAACTTGATAAAGCTACGGTTAAATGTAAAATTTTCATATTTATTCGGGATTTTCTGAGATTAATTATACAAGATAATTCAAGACGATTCACTTAAGACCGATCCCCCCTAACCCAATACGGTTCACTTAAGACAGATCCCCCCTAACCCCCCTTGAAAAAGGGGGGGACAAGAATGCTCTCAAAGTCCCCCTTGCTTTCGGGGGATTTAGGGGGATCTCCGGCGCATAAATAGTGTTAAGTAAACCGTATTGCCCCTAACCCCCTTAAAAAGGGTGGGACAAAAGTCAGCGTCAAAGTCCCCCTTGCTTTCGGGGGATTTAGGGGGATCTAGACTTCGATTAAAACCAGTGTCTGCAATTACTGGATTATCTAATACTCGGATTCCTATTTCTAAGATTCCGAGATCCGGGAACTTTTCGACTCGGACGGCGCTGGTTCAAACTGCTCGCACTGCGAGTATTCAAAGCATCTACAGAACTTGTCAAACCCAAATCTTGTAAAATTTCAAAAGCCGCCCTTTGTCCGGTTTCGCAACCGCCTTCCATATAACCTTGATTTTCCAGCGAAGTGTGTTCTCCGGCAAAATATAAGTTCCCAACTCGTTCGCCTTCAACGCCGTACATTTGCGTCCACTGCCCGACTAAATAGCAGGAATAAGAACCTTTAGAAAAGCGTTCTCCCGGCCAATAAGCTCGTACAGCTTTACCCGATCGCAAATTTCTCACTCCGGGAAAAACTCTTTCAAATTGGTTCAAAAATCTTTGTGCTTGGTCTTCTGGAGTTCCCGCACCGATCGCCAAACCCTGCTTTCCTCCTGTAAAATTAGTAACTAAACCGTTACCAGTAGGAGCAAAAGGCGTAGATTCCCAGCTATTTTGGAATCCTAAATCGGTATAAACAGAAGCAGTCGATTGATAAGTTTCTCGCCAAATGCGGCTGCGGTAGCCGGTAATTAACTTAGAATTGGTACCGTAGCCTAATTGCTCGATCGCCCTGCGCTTCGGTTGTGGCAAAGGTACGTTAATTTTAACATCTCGCAGAGTGCTAAACGGCAAAGTTAACAAAACTCGCTCGTAAGTGCGCTCGAAGGCGCTTTGTCCCGATCGCAAATTTACCCGATAGCGGCCATCCGGCAAAAGAGTAATCGCTTCCAAAACCGTCCCCGCCTCGATCGAACCAGACAATTGACCCGCCAAACGGTTGATAATTTGACTATTACCGCCGTCAATTTGATAGCGCTGGTCGCTGTTGCCGAACAATTCCAAACTGTCAGCTTCAGCACCGATTAAAAACAGCAGATTTAACGCCGACTGTTCTTCGGCATCTCTGCCGTATTCCGTTATGTAAGCAATGCGGAGCAACTGCCGGACAATCGTGCTAGTATCAGCTCCATCGAGATATTGAGCGATCGAAAGATTGTCCAATCTTTCCGCAGATTCCGTAAAATCAAGATAGCTAAATTCATCTCCGACTGCTTCCAAATCAGCACTAATTTTAGTGGATAGCGGCGCAAAATCTGCGATTAATTGTTCGAGAGAAAAGCGTCGCCCATCAAAGAAAAAAGTATCCTTCACCAATCCCTGCTGCACTTGGATGACATCGATCGCCCGCAAACCCAATTCCGTCGCCAGCGAGATTAAAGTAGTATGACCGGTGTCAATAAATTCTCCCCCCAACTCCGCCGAAATCAGCGTTCCAGCCACCTTGGAACCCGTGCGAATCCTCCCCCCCACGCGGTTAGTTGCCTCAATAATATCGGCACGCACGCCCGCTTGACGCAAGCGATAAGCCGCCGTCAAACCCGCAATTCCCGCACCCACAACCAAAATGGGCGATCGTCCACCTTGTTGAGCAAAAGCTCCCTCCCGGGTAAAAGTCGCAGCAGCTACAGCCCCCGCAGCAGCTAAACCCCCGTGCAGCAACTGGCGCCGAGATATGGGAAAATTAGAACTGCGCTCCGTCAGCATCCCCAGCAGTTCATCAGCCGGAATGCCCGTTTCCCGAGACTTTTGGGCAATACTCGCAGCGCGGCGCAGCATTGCCATCAGTGCAGATTTAGCCATAATTGAGCCACCCTCACAAAACTTCGGTGTAAACTGGATTGTCGATCGAATTTGATTATGCACTTTCCAGACTAAAGTACAAAGAGATTTTTTTGAATAATGCTAACCCTCAGAACACTGTTCGACAGCAAATTTTATCTCGAAAGCAACCCCGATGTCGCCGTAGCAGTTGCCAGAGGCACGGTATCGAGCCCCTTCGATCACTACCGAAAAATTGGCAAATTTGAAAATCGCGACCCGAATTCCCTGTTCGACGCCAGCTATTATTTAGAAACCAATACAGATGTAGCGGTATCAGCCAAACTCAATGGCTTTTCAGCAGCCGATCACTTTATTAGATTCGGTCAATTTGAAGTTCGCAACCCCAACCCATTCTTCGATGTTAATTTTTATCTAACAAGCAACCCCGACATTCAGACAGCAGTCCAAACAAATCAATTTACCCCATTTGAACACTACTTCAAAGCCGGTCAATTAGAAAACCGCAAATCCAGCGTTTTCTTCGATCCCAGCTTTTATCTAGAAAAATATCCGCTGGTAGCAACAGCAGTCAATAGCGGCGCAGTTAAAAGTGCGATCGACCACTACATTCAATTCGGTCAACAAGAAGGACTGTTGAGCACTCTCCCCGATCCCGCCGACAACTTGAACGCAGCACAAAACCTAGAAATTCTTGGAGAAATTCAAACTGCGAGCGATTTTGTGGGCGCTTCTGAACCAGCCGACATTTACAGTTTCATCCTCAATACTCCCAGCCTTTTCAGTGTAACTGTTGACGGTTTGAGTGCAGATGTTGATGTAGAATTAATTCAAGATCTTAACGGCAACGGCGCAGTTGGATTAGACGATCTTATTGCTTCGTCTAACAATTTAGGCACGGCTTCAGAAACAATTGTCAGCAATGGAGCTTTGCCTGCGGGGACTTATTTCGTCCGCGTTTCTCAATTTCAAGGCGATACAAATTATGACTTGAGATTGCTGTCCGCTCCCTCAGTAAAACCGCCCCAAACTTAAAATCGAATTAATATATAGCAAGCCTAAATCAGTCAAACAAACACACACTTCTCCTCTCTTCCTTCGCGGTCTAGCGCTTACGCGCGGCTTCGCTGTTCGTAAAAAAACATCTGGTTCACAAATGATTTAGACTTGCTATAAAACTGGCTGCAAAAAGGGCGAGTGGCAATTTGCCCAGGTTTCACTTATTAGTTGCTGGCCCGCCGGGAGAGGGCAAAGATTGAACAGGTGTCGGAGGCCAATTAGAGCGACTTCTGGTGAGAGTAGTAGACACCAAAGCATAGCCCAAAACAGCAGGAAGCACGATCGCACTCAGAAACACGATCGCCGCCGCCCAACTCATCGCATTCGAGATCGGGCCGTAATGAGTGCGGTAAGGGTCAAAGGTTGGTAAATTAGGCATCGGGGCATCCCGCAGCGCGATCGGACGTTTGAAGCGCACCCGCCTGTCGTCGAGCTTTTCGAGCAAAATCCAGCCAACTTCCGCCTCTTCCCGACACAGCTTGTTAAAAATCGCAGGATTGCGGAACAAATCGTTGCTAGCCCGGACAATCTTGTACTCCCAAACCGTCAAATCAACAGGATTGGGATCGGATTTGGGATTGCCCTTGGATCGCGCATTTTCAGGCGCATTAAAATTATCTTCTTGAGATTCGTACCGAGTCAAAACTTCCTCCTCCTCATCGCATTTTTGCCCCGCATCCAATTGCTCGTGGTTCACCAAAAGACCCACAAGCGCAGCCTCCAAGCCGAGACTGCCAATCATCAAACTCCAAATCAGAATTTCAACCATAAAAGTTAAAAATTAAAAACTCAAAAGACTCGCTTTTAACTTTCAATCTTTAATTTTTAAATAGCCTTCTACCACACAATCTGCACCCACTGTGCGCCAAGAAACCCGCTCTAAAGTCAAAGCCTCAGTCATTGCCGAAAACCCCAAATCTCCCACAGGAGTTGGAGCATCTTGACCCCCGACAATTTTAGGAGCAATAAAAGCCATAATTTTTTGAACTGCACCCTCAGTAATTGCCTGAGCCGCCAAAGTGCCACCGCACTCCCACAGTACAGAAAGAAAAGATCGATCGTACAAATAAGCCATAACATTAGTCGGTGTCAGCGGCGAGAGCTCCACAACCTCCACCCCTTTGGCGATCAAAAATTCCTGAAATTCCGGGTTAACCCCAGGCTCAGTCAGCACCAAAGTAGCCGCCACAGAGGTTTCCCACAACCAAGCCGACTTCGGCAAATCCAGAGTGCGGCTCATCACCACCCGCAGGGGATTATTCCTATCAGGCTGGTGGCTCGTCAGTAGGGGATTGTCCAGACGCACCGTATTTCCCCCAACAATCACAGCATCGCAGCCGACGCGCACCCGGTGTACCTCACTCCGAGCCTCCTCGCCTGTCACCCAAGCGCTGTGGCCGCTAGTGGTAGCAATTTTACCGTCCAAAGTCATTGCATATTTCAAAATTCCAAAAGGCCGGCGGTACAAAATTCGGTGTACGAAAGCCTCGTTGAGTTTTTGGCAAGCTTCCCCTTCCACTCCCGCCACCACTTCAATGCCAGCCTCTCGCAACCGGGCTAGCCCAGTTCCAGCTACCAAAGGATTCGGATCGACCATGCCAGCCACTACTTTTGCCACCTTGGCCTTAACTAAAGCTTCCGAACACGGAGGAGTCCGGCCGTAGTGGTTGCAGGGTTCCAGGTTCACGTAGACAGTCGCTCCTTCGGCGAGTTCCCCCGCTTCCCGGAGCGCAAAAACTTCGGCGTGAGGTTGACCGGCACCGGGATGAAACCCTTCGCCGACAATCTTGCCGTCTCGGACAATTACAGAACCGACAAGGGGGTTGGGTGCGGTTTTGCCGAGAGCACGGCGGGCCAATTCTATGCAGCGGCGCATCATGGCTCGATCGAACTCTTGAACTTGGCTGTTGTCCAGTTGTTTGGTAGATTGCTGCTGTCGATTAGCTGAATTGGCGATCGCTTGAGCGTCCGCCGAAAAAGTTTCCATAAGATTTTGCTATGATATCTATCCCTGAGTGTACTGACTTTGATGCTAATTTTGGCTGCGAACCGACGATCAATTGCTGCTGAGGCACACTGTACGTTACCAAGAGTAAGCGGGCAATTTAGGGCGATCGACCCCCGCAGACCCGATCGCATAGCTTTAAGATTAAGAAACAATAGCAGGTGCTTGAGAAAAGAATGAGTCAGGACATGAAGCGGGAATTTGCCAGCCGCGACGAATTAATAGCCTACATAAGCCAACAGTTCCCCGAAGCCGCCGCCCAGGATAGCAACGTACCCGCAACTCTAGGCGGGCGCAAAGCAGCCGAGACAGCGCTGCAACAAATTGACCCCGGCAACTACGCCTCAACCCGCAATTTCCTCAACGGTGCGGTAACGCGCTTGTCGCCCTATTTGCGCTACGGCGTTTTGAGTCTTGCCGAAGTCCGGGATGCCGTGCTGGAGAAGGTGCGGCATCCAGAAGATGCTGTGAAACTTGTCAATGAGTTGGGTTGGCGGGATTATTGGCAGCGACTGTACGCCGAATTGGGCAACGGGATTTGGCAAGACCGGGAACCCTACAAAACTGGTTACACTGCTAAAGATTACAGCGAAACTCTCCCGCAGGATGTCGTCGAGGGATCGACTGGTTTGGTTTGCATCGACAGTTTCAGCCGCGAGTTGCGAGACACTGGTTATTTGCACAATCACCAGCGGATGTGGACTGCCGCTTATCTCGTACACTGGCGCCGCGTGCGTTGGCAAGCCGGAGCTCGCTGGTTTTTACAACATTTGCTAGATGGAGATCCGGCGAGCAACAATCTTTCTTGGCAGTGGGTAGCAAGCACTTTTAGTCACAAACCTTATTTTTTTAATCGGGAAAACTTGGAGCGTTACACTAAGGCGGTTTATTGTCGCGATTGTCCTCTCTACGGGCAATGCGATTTTGAGGGAACTTACGAATATTTGGAAGGGCAGTTGTTTCCTTCGGGAGAAAAGGTCGATCGTAGCGGCGGTTCTAAAAGTTGGCAAGGCCCTAAAAAAGGTAGCAGAAATTAAAAAGTCAGTAGGCAATTGTCAACTGTCAACTGTCAACTGTCAACTGTCAACTGTCAACTGTCAACAATTACTAATTTATGAACAATCCGATTATTTGGCTGCACGGCGACTGTTTGAGTCCTGAAGGCCCCGCTTTTCAAGCGCACCCAGAGGCACCGGCTATCTGGGTTTGGGATGATGCACTCATTGATGAATGGCAGTTGAGTCTTAAACGAATGGTGTTTATTTACGAATGTTTGCTGGAGTTGCCGGTAGTTATTCGGCGGGGCGATGTGGCTGCGGAAGTTATCGCTTTTGCGATCGAATCCGGCGCGAATCAAGTGGTGACGGCGGAAAGTCCCAGTCCTCGGTTTCAGGATATTTGCCGGGAAATTAGGCGATCGCACCCCGTAGAAGTTTTGCCACCCGAACCCTTTGTCCGCTACGATGGTTACATTGATTTAAAGCGTTTTTCCCGCTACTGGCGCGTTGCTGAAAAATATGTTTTCTAATTGGTAACTATAAATTGGTAACTATAAATTGGTAACTAGAAATTGGGAATTGGGAATTGGTGTTAAATCCATTAAATCCTGTACACTGCTCGTTGCCGAACTTCAACTCCCCTTCAAACGCTCCAATAGCCATTGAAATCTCGATTCAGCCAAATCGGGATTTTCGACATTTTCCGGGATAGAACCCTCGTCGTCGGGTTCTTGATATATTAAACCATCACTATCATCGCCGAAGCGTTTGACTGTACCCCGCAGTCTCGACGACAGAAATTTGGTAATCGCCCGATAAAACCGCAGGGAAAAAAGCACGTCTTGCTCGAGTTTTTCAGTTAGCAGCCGCCGGGGAATTGACAGGATGAGGCACTCTTCAATTGCCGTGACGCTAGCAGAAGGAAGCCTCCCGTCTACAAAAGACATTTCGCCCAAAACTTCGCCGGAAATAATTTTTCCAATTTCTTTTTCGCCCAAAGATGATACAGCAACGCTCAAAGTTCCCTCCAGAACTATGTACAGGGCGTCTAAGGGCTTACCTTCGGTGATCAGAGTTGTGCCGGGGAGGACTTGGGTGCGGGTGCTGTTGGCGAGCATCCAATCGATGTCGCGATCGCTCAATTCGCCTAATATGACTAGAACTTTGCTCATAAAGTCAGGTTGAGATGAGATAATTTGTATTTTTTTTACTTGTTTAGTTGCGTGCTGTTGTTAGATGGTCAGACCCTGAGCGAAAGCGAAGGCTAAACTTTACAAATAGAACACTAAATTTTACACAATTTTCATAATATTCAGTAATTTTGACACGATCGAGCCACAAATATTTCTCGGATCGGTGGTATTATTCTACATTAATTGTCATGGACTGTGCAGCAGCCGATCGCGTTGTATTAACTGCACTTGCTGTGGATGGCCCTGCTGCCAAAACTGTTTTGAAAGCTTGTTGTCTCTTGGTTTCGAGCTGGTGCGCCCTCAAAAACCGGGTTTTTCCGGCGTGGCGGAGAGTGCAGCGCCCCCAAGTACAGTATTGTAGAATGCAAGCCAGACGCACGATCGACCCCTCAATTAAACAGGATTAAGGGTGAAATCATCCCTAGGATTGATTTTTAGCCGATCGCTCTGTAAATTAAAATTAGCTTCTAAACCCACCGTCCGTTCTTGCATCTAATCAGCTTGAGAGTTGACTATTCAACGGTAAAATGGCAATCTAGGAACAACACAACTCATATTTGTGTCTTTTTTCAGCAAAGCTCTCGACGGTCGCCCTCAAACACTTACACTTTTAACACACCCTTCAGTGAGGAGTTTCTATGAATAGTCTATTTTCCAAGTCTACTTTTGCGTTAATAAATCTTGCAGCTTTAGCTGTTTGTTGCAGTACCATGTCAGCGAAAGCTGAAACTGGCAACTTGCCCGATGTCGCTACAACTGCAACAATCGCAGCTCAAAATATTGACCAAATTTCTGAGCCTGCGGCAACTTCAGCAGTTAAACCCGACGCAGAAACAACGGCTAGTAATAAAAAAATTGATTCGATCAGTTGGAGCGAACTAGCAGAAGCGGCAGAGCCAGTCGCCTCTGAACCTACTGCCAATTTGCAAGTATCTATTGCTGCACCAGAAAAATCGGAAGCAGCAACATCGGAAATTGCTGAGACAGAAACAGCGCCAAATACCTCCACTGCTGCTGAGACTGAAAATTCGGAAGAAACCGCTAAAATTGCTGATAATGGTGTCAAAGAGCAGTCAACAGTCGAGACTGCAAAAAAGAGCGATCAACCTACCTCAATTGTTGCCGAGAGCAATAATCTTGAAGTAACAGCAACGAAGGAAGAAAAAGAAGTCAAAACAGCACAAGAATTGTTGAGCAATCCTGTCAGCACTTCCGCCTCAGCTTTGACAAACCAACCGAAAGTTGCTGAAAAACCCGCAACTGTCTCGGAACCGACTCAAAAAGTGGCTCAAGGAACTCAAATCCGACCAGGCCGAGCTACTCGTTCTGGGCCCAGCTACATCGGCATTGGTGGCAATCTAGGTTTTGGCGGAGATTCAGCCTTAGGCGACGGTTCATTTGCGATTATTAGCAAAATCGGTTTGACGAACAATTTCTCGGTGAGACCGACTGTTTTGTTCCGCGACAACTTAGCTTTTCTAATTCCCGTTACCTACGATTTTGTATCTCAAGAGACCGTCGAAGTCAGCGAGGATTTTGTGATTACTGCTGCTCCTTATGCAGGTGCTGGCGTGCTAATTTCTACCGGCGATGACGGTAATTTTGGCTTCCTGATTTCGGGGGGTGTAGATGTGCCGCTGTCGAGAAATTTTACAGCAACAGCGGGACTGAATATTGGTTTTGTTGACGGAGCTGAAGTGGGATTGTTAGTCGGTGTCGGCTATACGTTCCCGAATATTGCCCGGTAGTGTTGCTGTTTGAGCAAACGCAGGACAAATAAATAGGCGCGGGGTTGGCTGTAGGAATACAGTCAACCCTTTTTGATGGTAGAAAATCTGCCAATTCGATCGATCTAGGGTACGCCACAACCAGAGAGGGGCAAGATTGATTTTTGTGAAAGATATAATGATGGTTGGATCGATTTTATATCTTGTACCATTTTCAATCAGCTTTTTATGGACGGGCTCTCCTGCCCATCCCACAATTAAATTCACTGTTTGTGGAACAGGCCGGACAGCCTGTTCTTGAAAATGGTGCAAGATATGAGATCGATCGCGCTTGCTCACCAATCACCCCAAAAAAACCGTGACCAAAACAGAAATCTTAGCCGCACTCAAAACTCTGACAACAGAAGAACGCCTAGAAATCATCGAAACAGCTTCGCAGATGATGCGCGAAGAAATCGAAGCAAAAGCCCAGCGCAAAGCCGAGAAAAAGCGGCAACTCAGAGCCGCAGCAGAAGCCGCAGTCCTAGATTATATGCCGGGAGGTGTTTTACATGATTTGTGGTCGCCAGACAGCGAACCATATTTTGAATCCGAGGAAGAATACCTAAGCGCAGGGATCAAAACTAATGCGTAAAGGCGAAATCTGGCTGGTTACACTTGAACCTACTGTTGGGGCTGAAATTGGCAAAACCCGTCCCGTAGTTATTGTCAGCGATGAGACGGTGGGAATTTTGTTGCTGGAAGTTATTGTTCCCATCACTGACTGGAAAGAGCGATATACACCGAGAAATTGGATGGTTCGACTAGAACCCAGTGGCGAAAATGGCTTGAGTAAAGTCTCAGCCGCCGATTGTTTTCAAGTCCGTTCCATTTCCCAACAAAGGTTTGTCCGACAACTCGGAACCCTTTCCGAGACAATTATGGAAGAAATTGCAGAATCACTGACAATTGTTCTGGATCTGGATTGAATAACTAGGCAACAACGTACAAATAGTGTTATTTATAGATAGATTGTATGGCGCGATGGCCTTAAATGATTCCTATACAACTTACACTCAAAAATTTTCTCAGCTATCGCGAAGCTGCTTTAGACTTTCGCGGCCTGCACACCGCTTGCATTTGCGGGCCTAACGGTGCTGGCAAATCCTCCCTTTTAGAGGCGATCGCCTGGTCGCTTTGGGGCTGTTGTCGCAGCGATACAGAAGACGATATCATTCATATCGGCGAAACTGACGTGCGCGTTGATTTCACTTTTTCCACCGGCGGCCAAATCTACCGGGTGATTCGCAACCGCAGGCGCGGACAATCGGGAAGTTTAGAATTTCAAGTTAGCTTGAATGCTGCTGAAACTCAGGATCAACTCTGTTTTCGCACCCTCACCGACAAGGGGCTGAGAAATACTCAGCAGAAAATTCTCGAACATATCAAATTAGATTACGATACTTTTATTAACTCGGCGTATTTGCGGCAGGGGCGTGCTGATGAGTTTATGCTCAAAAAGCCGATCGAACGCAAACAAGTTTTAGCCAACCTGCTCAAACTCGACTCCTACGATACTTTATCCGAACAAGCCAAGGATACGTCCAAACAATTTAAAGCTCAAGTCGAAGTGCTCAAACAGAGTTTGCAAACCGTACAAGAGCAACTGCAACAAAAAGAGGCAATCTGCGACGAACAAATTCAATTGCAGCAAGCAACCGATTTGCTTCAGCAGCAGCAGCAAGCCGACACAACCGAGTTACAGCAACTGCAACTCCAGCACCACAACCGTCAAACTTGGCAAAAACTCCTCGTCGGCCACCAGCAACAGCACTACAATATTTCTCAAGAATGCCGCCGCCTGCAGCAAGAACTCGCTGCAGCAAAACAGCAGCAAAATGATCTACAAGCCCTCCTAGGACAAGAAAAGGAAATAACAGCAGGCATCGCGTATTTCCAGAGCTTGCAAGCCACAGAAGAAACACTGGCTGGCAAATTCAAAGCTAACCAACAAGCCCAAAATCAGCGTCAGCAATTGCAAGAACAGCAGCGGCAAGAACTGAGCTTTTTGCAAAGCAAAATTCAGCAGTTGCAAGCTCAGTTAGAGGTTTTAGAACAGGATGAAAAAGAGGTTCTAGGTGTTCTCAAACAGCAGCCGGAGGTTGACAAAGGACTCGCACAGTTGCAAGCAGTTCGATCGCGCATCAACGAACTCGACCAACTGCAATTGCAAGTTTCGCCCCTGCTACAACAGCAGCAGCAAAAGCAACAAAAGCTCGATCGCGCCCGCGCCGGTTTAACAGCCCGCTTAGAGGAAATCAACCGACAGGTGCAAGTTCAGCAGCAGCAGCGACAGCCGCAATTGCAGCAAGAAATCTCCGCCATCGCCAATCAAATTTTGCAGTTGGAAAACAAGCGAGTTTATCAAGAACGAGTCCGCGAGAAAGGCCAGGAAAGGCACAGTTTTCTGGAAAACCTGCAAGCCAAAAGCCGCGACTATCAAACCAGACTCGCCGAAATAGACCAAAAACTGCAACTGCTACGGAAAAATGAAGGAGAAACCAGCGCAGGCGAAGCTAAAGTCTCGAATTTTGAGGAAAACGAGCAATCGAATTCGCGTTTAATGGTGCGGGATGCAAATTTTGGCAATTGTCCTTTGTGCGATCGACCTTTAGACGAACACTACTGGAATTTGGTAGTCACAAAACACCACTCCCAACAGCAAGAAATTTGGAACCAACTGTGGGTTGTGCGCGAACAGTTGGCCGTTTCCGAGCGCGAAATTCAAGTCCTCAGACATGAATACCGCGAACTAGAACAGGAATTAGCGCCCTATCAAGAATTGCGGGAACGCCGCAGCCATTTGCAAGCACAATTGGACGGCCTGGGCCAAGAGGAAAACAGGCTGCAAAGTATGCGTCAAGATGCGGATGAAATAGAGCGGTTACTCAGTACCGGCGAGTATGCAGCCGATGATTTGGGCGAACTTCAGCAAGTCGAACAGCAACTGCAACAGCTTAATTATAGCGATCGCAGTCACTCCCTCGCCCGCAGCGATGAAAAGCGCTTGCGGTGGGCGGAAATTAAGCAAGCTCAAATCAAAGATGCTCAGCAGAAACTGAATAAAATTAATGCCCGCCGCCCGGATTTGCAAACTCAATTAGCCGCCGTACAACAACAGTTAGAACAGCAAAAAAATAGCTCGGAAATTCAGCAACAAATTCTGTCTTTAGATAGATACATTGCGGAAATTGGCTATAATTTGGAACAGCACGAACACGTCCGCAGCGAAATGCGTAAAACGCAGTTTTGGATCGCCCGCGCCGAAAAATTGCGATCGGCAACTGTGCAGTACCCGCAAGTGCAGCAGCGGGTTAATGAAATTGCTAATTCCATCGCCGTGCGCGATCAAGATTTGCAAGCTGTCAGCGCTCAAACTTCCGCGATGAATCAGCAGTTACAAGAACATCCCGATCCAACTGTTCGCATCAGCGCCGTAGAACAGCAAATAAGCCGCCGCCGCCAGCAGCTAGACCAACATTTGGGAAGTCTCGGACGCCTCCAGCAGCAGCAGCAAAATCTGGAAAATTTGCAAGTTCAGCTAGTAGCTCAAAAAGAGCAAATGCAAGTTGCTAAACGCCAATACCGAGTTTATCAAGAGTTGGGTCAAGCCTTTGGCAAAAACGGCATTCAAGCTTTAATGATTGAAAATGTTTTGCCTCAACTAGAAGCGGAAACTAATCATGTTTTGTCGAGATTGAGCGCGAATCAGTTGCACGTTCAATTTATTACTCAGCGGGCGGCTGCTGCTAAAAAATCAACTAAGTTGATTGATACTTTAGACATTTTAATTGCTGATGCTCGCGGGACTCGCCCCTATGAAACTTACTCTGGCGGTGAAGCTTTTCGGATTAATTTTGCGATTCGGCTGGCGCTGGCGAGATTGTTGTCTCAGCGGGCTGGTACGGCTTTGCAAATGTTGATTATTGATGAGGGATTTGGGACTCAAGATGCGGAAGGGTGCGATCGGCTGATTGCTGCAATTAATGCGATCGCTCCTGATTTCGCCTGTATCCTCACCGTCACCCACATGGCGCAGCTCAAAGAAGTTTTTCAAGCCAGGATTGAAGTAAGCAAAACTGCTCAGGGTTCTTGCATTAACTTGTCGGTTTAGATATGGTTATACCATTTTCAATTTTTGATTTTCGATTCAAGATCGGACGTACGGTTGAAACCGCGTCTTGTCAAACAAAACCCGGATGGTGCGCGGGTTGAAGATAAGACTGTTTATTCCCCGGAGATCCCCCTAAATCCCCCTTAAGAAGGGGGACTTTGACAGCACTCTTGTCCCCCCTTCTTAAGGGGGGTTAGGCAGGGTGGATTAATTGTCAGGGGGGAATGTAGAATAGAAGAGGTAATCAAGTCTGCCCTGTCCGGGTAGACTAT
>NZ_JAUBRI010000052.1:38095-57252 GCF_036701795.1 Microcoleus sp. N9_A1 | reverse complement strand
TGAGTTACCTCAGTAAATGTCTTCTCTTTCTTTACTTATTTTAACATAGTTCGGTTTTTTGGCGCCGACCTACTTAGTCATTAGTCATTAGTCATTAGTTAGCAGTCATTATATCTCTGCAATAATTATTATGGAACAGGCATCCTGCCTGTTCAAGACTTGCTTTTCAAAAGAGGTCTATTAGTCATTAGTTATTAGTCATTAGTTCTTTAGTAGCAATTAGCAATGCCCGATGCCCGATGCCCGATGCCCGATGCCCGATGCCCGATGCCCCATGCCCCATGCCCCATGCCCCATGCCCCATGCCCCATGCCCCATGCCCCATGCCCCATGCTCAATAACTACTCTTCATAATCGATCAAAACTTGCACCCAGCTTGGCGGCCGCGGAATTGGATTTCCCAAACGATCTAACAGCAGCAAAGCTACTAAATGCACTACAAATAAATAGACAATATTGTTAACCAAAATCATCCCAGCGGCGATCGCCCCAATTGTGTTCAAACTCGGTACATTAAGCCAGCCCAGCTTCACAAACACCCATTCCACCATCTCTGTTACCTGGGCCGTTACGTAAACCCATAGATCTTGACCCACCAACGCTGACAGCAGCCAAAACCGAAAAAAGAAGCCGACAGTACCAATGAGAGCGCCCACACTAATAGAGAGTGACCAACTCGCTTTGCGCCTCCAAAGTCCTCCCAGCGCAACTCCCATAATTCCAAAAGGCATCACGTATAAAATGCTCCGCGTCGGGCCCATCAGTACCGACAGCAGCAAACCCGATACCAAAGCTGCCATCCAAGCTGCTCGGTTGCCCCAGCGCAAGTAAACCAGGGCGATGGGTATCGGGAAAAAAACCCGCAGCAAAGGCCCTAGCGGAAAGTAATAATTTACCAGCCAAATTAAGCTAGCGGTACTTGCCAAAAAAGCCGTTTCTACCAGCCTTAAAGGCGCTTCCCCAGAGGCGCGCTTCCCCGGATCGGGATTGGTGCGATCGCCCGCCAAATCTGAAATATCCGCAGTTTGGGGGTCGTTATTTTGACTGGGTGAACTGCCGGAATTAGACGTGGCATCTGCTGACAAAAAATCACTCATCCGATTTTAGATTTTAGATTTTAGATACTTCGGCTTCGCTCAGTACAAGTTTTAGATTTTAAGGGACTTGGCGCTGGCTGATTCCCGGTTTTTGATTTTTGGTTTTTGATTTTTGATTTTTGATTAGACTTGAGTTGCAGAAGTCTTCGATCCAGAAACCGCAGATATCGGGCAGATGCAACACAGATTGACGCAGATAATTTCAGGGTATTTTCTGATTTTTGCAATGGTTCGTCTATTTGGGCTTTTTGATTTTAGGAGAAACCGGGTTTAGATGCCTGCGTCAGTCTTATTTTAGATTAATTTTCTCAGCCCAACTTTTTGGCAGTATCATTTTTCCGGTTTAATTTCCTGGATTACCAAAACCGAACAAGATGCGTGGTGAACAACATAATTGCTGACACTGCCGAGGAAAGCTTCTGTTAACCCCGTGCGGCCGCGCCTCCCCACTACTATTAAATCTGCGCCCCAATTTTCGGCAGATTCACAGACAGAATGCCCCGGATCGCCGTCCATTTTGCAGTCAAATTCCACTTGCAATCCTTGTTTAGTGGCAGCGTCGCAGTAATTTTTCAACAAACCCGAAGCCTGTTTTTCCTCGCTTTCCAGCCGCAAACGTTGAGCTTGATAAGCTTGATTCATTAACTCGACATTCATGCCCAAATCTACTGGAATTGGTACTGCCGTCTCGCCCAGCGTGTTGACAGTAACGCAGTGAAATAGCATCATCTGAGCGCGATCGCCCACAGCTAATTCTAAAGCTTGACTAAAGACGCGGTGGCCTAGATCGGAATCATCAACGGCAGCGAAAATTTTCTTAAAACTCACAGCTTTACCTCCGGCGGGAAATCATCATTAGTAGTTAACAGAGAGTGCTTTTGAATTTGATTCAAATTAGCAATCTCTGATACTTCTAGACTAACAGACGCTCCAATGCGTGTAGGTCTGGAATGCACAAAACGTCACGTTCGCGCTGAATAGTTCCTTTTTTTTCCAGCTTGCTCAGCACTCGCGTTACTGTTTCCCGAGCCAGCCCGCTGAGACTGCTTAATTCTCTGTGTGGGAGGTTGGGAATTTCTGTACCTCCACTTAACATGATTTTCCCTTGCCCCTCGGCCAAAAATAATAGAATATCTGCTACTCGCGATGTACTGTCCGACTCTCGCAAACGCAGGCGGCGGTTGACTTGCCGCAGGCGACGCGCCATCAGTTGAGCTAGGCGAATGCCTGCTAGCGGCTCGGTATGAATGAGTTGCACAAAATCCTGAGATGGCATATTGCCAATCAGTGTCGGGGCTAGGGTGATCACATCTGTCGATCGCGGTGCTTCTTCGATCGCGGCCATTTCCCCGAATAATTCTCCTTTCCCTAAAATATTCAGTGTTACTTCTTTTCCGTCTAGGTTGTAGGTGCGAATTTTCACCCAACCATCCAATATAAAATACACTGATGTTCCCCAGTCATTTTCGAGTAAAATCACTTGATTTGACGGATGACTGCGGGTAACGATGTGGACAGTTGCTCTCTCGATTACAGGATCGGGTAATCCTGCAAAAAAAGGAGTAGAAACTATCAATTGATTTATATTAGAATTCGGATCTCGGGTGTTAAAGCGGTCTTCCATGAGGCCATCATTTTAATTTATGCGCTTGAGCTGCGCTGGGCAGTTACAAATAGCTTGCAGCCGAGTCATTCGATTTGAGATTCAAGATTTGAGAAACAAGGATCTAAAATCGGCAATTTTACCTCTAAAGTTTTGCGGTCAAAGGCTCAATATGGGAATTAATAGCCTCAAGCTCTGATTGGGAGCTAGAGACTAAAGAATATACCATAATTTTTTAGATATATACCACTGAGCAAATTTTATTAACAAAATTTTAGCAATGTGGCAAACGACTGAGCCGATCAAATTACCGAAGACAAGCTTAACACTGCTGAGAGATTTGTTGTCACTCTTGCCCTGCTGTCGAGAAGGCAGAATCCCCGAGTACAAGCCTGCAAGCACGGTAGACAGATCCCAAATCCGAGCAACTGCCTAGAACCTGGCAAATGTCAGCACGATCGGCAAAATCCACAGCCATTGCGAGCCTAAAGACTGGCGCTCTTGGCGAGCGACACCCACCCACTTCCCAGCAAACTTTTCTGCTACCCAAGATTATTGTACCATTAGTATCTAGCCATCAATACAGATAAAAGGCTATGATCAAAGGTTACTCAAACCCAGTATATGGGGACAATCCCGAATCTTGGTATCCCAAATCGCAAATTGTTTGAGGTTTTTTCCAAGTCGGTGAAAGATGAAGAGACAGTGACGCGCCGCCATGCTAACGAAACTCGCGGTGACAGTGTGCTGCCCGCCGTTCCAGCCGGTGAAGGCAAAAGTTCGTCGGGCTCGCAGCTCTTACGAGCAGGAATCAGTCTCCGGGTCAGGAAACTCGCCCCTGAGCCACAGAATTTGACCAACAATAATGGGATTCAAGCCCCGTCCTTATAGGACGGCTTTACATGAATTTTTGTTAAGTTTTACCATTTCACACAAGACGTGCGAGTATGTAAAATAGCGTAGTTAAGGTCAGCATGACACTAAAAGCCTTCAGCTATCGATTCTACCCAACGCCGGAACAAGAAAGTTTGTTGCGACGTACTTTGGGTTGTGTTCGTTTGGTCTACAACCGTGCTTTAGCCACAAGAACGGAAGCTTGGTACGCAGAACAGAAACGGGTAGGCTATGCCGAGACTTCTTCAATGTTAACCGAATGGAAGAAAACCGAAGAACTAGATTTTCTCAACGAGGTTAGTTGCGTACCGTTACAGCAGTGTTTGCGTCATCTACAAACGGCTTATACCAACTTTTTTGATGGGCGGGCAAAATATCCTAACTTCAAAAAGAAACGCAATGGTGGTAGTGCAGAATTTACCAAGTCAGCATTTAAGTTCAGAGATGGACAAGTCTACCTAGCAAAAAGCACACAAGCGTTACCAATTCGCTGGAGTCGGACACTACCTGATGGTGCAACACCTTCAACCTTAAGCGTAAAGCTTGCACCATCAGGTAGGTGGTCAGTTTCTCTGCTAGTGGATGTTGAAATTGAAGCATTACCCAAAACAGATAATCAAGTCGGTATCGACCTGGGAGTTACAAGCTTGCTCGCTCTTAGCACTGGTGAAAAGATTGCCAATCCCAAAGGATTCAAGGCAAAATATCGGCAACTTAGAAGAGCGCAAAAATTTTTAAGTCGCAAGCAAAAAGGGTCAAACAACCGTCACAAAGCACGGCTTAAAGTAGCGAAAGTGCATCAAGAAATTACTGATGCAAGGAAAGATAATCTTCACAAGTTAACAACGCGGTTGGTGCGTGAAAACCAAACCATCGCCGTAGAAAACTTAGCTGTGAATAACATGATTAAAAATCCCAAACTTGCTCTAGCTATAAGTGATGCAAGTTGGGGGGAATTAGTCAGACAACTAGATTACAAGTGCGATTGGTACGGTCGTACTTTAATTAAGATTGACCGATGGTTTCCGAGTTCAAAACGGTGTGGCAATTGCGGACATATCGTTGACAAGATGCCGTTGAATATCCGGGAATGGGATTGTCTTAATTGCGGGACGCACCATGACCGAGACATCAACGCAGCAAAGAACATTTTGGCGGCAGGGCTTGCCGTGGCAGTCTGTGGAGCGACTGTAAGACCAGAACAGAGTAAATCTGTTAAGGCTGGTGCGAAATCCCCTAGGGGACGGAAGCAGAAACCTAAGTCGTGAGTCTTAGGAATCCCCGTGCGTTTACGCCGGGGTGGATGTCAAAGGCAATAGAAGTTATCCGAAGACAAAACGTTAATTAACAGTTGTCAGAAAATATTAGTAAATTATTGACTGACTCGCATTCAGGATACAAGCCCCCGGATTCATTCCTTCGCAGACTCAGGACGGAGAAATAAAAAACCTGTATCCGATAAACAAGCTCCCGAATTTATCCGTGCGGTCAATGCTTAAATCTAAAATCTAAAATCTAAAATCGATTGACGGACTCGCATTCAGATTATTCTATCTATTGGCATCGCTGCCGCCTGAATTCAGTCTTTTTTCCGTAAAGTTTCTCCCCAGCCGCATTCCCAGAGGTTCCGCCCTTGAATTCTCAGAAGTACAAAATTCAAGCATTGATTGCTGAGATAGACGAGGTACTCAGCAAGCCCGCACCCCGCTTGCCTTGGACGGGTTCTCTTGATACTGTCCACCAGCGCCAACTTTTAGAGCGAGTTCGCGCTTATCTGGTTTCCTCAGACTCAAAGCTAACGGCCGCAAAGGCCCCCGCCCGCCCAAATGTGCCCCCGCAACCAGTTCCAGTGCCCAAAGTGCCTCTGCCCGCCCCTCGCCCCTCAGCCGCAGAGCAAATCATGCTTGCCGTAACCGGAGAAATCAGCCACCTGCGTTCAAGCCTGACAGGGCCGCTCCAAGAAGACATAGAAGCTCTGCGGCAAGAGCAGCAAGCTCTAATTCAAGAAATCAAACAGCTAGAAGCAAAACGGCAGCAGCAACAATCCCTAGCTCAGCAACAAGCCAACCAACAGCAAATCATTGCTGAATTCTTGCAGGTACTAACTGCCCGCTTGGAAGAAACCTTGACTAGCGATTTCTCCCAAATTCTAAGTTCGCTAGAAAATCAGTTATTGCAAAGCAGCGCAGCACCATACTCTTTGGGCAGTGCACCTGATGAACAATTGGCTATTGACGTAACACTTAACCCACAAACCTCAGAAGAACACCCGCTGCTGACGCCGGCTCAGAGGTTGGAGCAAATGCAACTGTTCCAATCTCATGCTGACAGTCTGCTGATGAGTCTCGATTCTAGGATGGCTATCGTGTTCGAGGCTTTGCAAGCAAATCTGCAAAGCTATCAAGCTTCCTTGAGACAAGAACTCGAAAATATGTACGGTTTGAGCCAGCAGAGCGAGGCGATGTTCGCGGCTTTGGTCAACCACTTGGCTTCACAGTTGGGGCGAGAAGCGTCTTCCTACGTTCAACAGCCGATCAATTTAGCAAATAATCTCGAAACCGTCACCCCCACCGCAGCCGATCAATCTCCTGTCGCTCCCGCCCTTTCAAATACTGCAGAGACTCTGACGGGAGACTCGGTGCTGGAAATTCGCACCGGCGAATTCGGAGAACAAGACAGATTTCCCTACGCCGGTACAGAAATTTCTCCGCAATTCAGACAGTTGAGGCGCGACCGCGACCGCATTCAAGCCCCTATTTTGCTCCCGGAGTTGGAAGATAATTTGTTGGGTTCTACCCCCGAAATATCTCGAAATGCAACTCGGTTTACTGGCGGTGAATCGGAGAAGAGATTAACAGAAACAGACGAAGAGATTGAGGATTTGTATGCAAGTTTGTTCGCGGGAGAATCGGTTCCTGAAGTGGAATTACAAATCGAAACTTTCCCGGTAGAAAATACTGTAAGTGAGACAAAAAGTGAAGGCGTAGAATATCAAGCGGCGACGAATCAGGAAACTGCCGAATCGCTAAAAATGACCGAAGATTTGTTTGTAAATCTGCTGGATGAAGGCGAATCTCTGGAAGAGACTTTAGTAGATGAAGATTCAGATTTTGTAATGGGGAATTCTGTAGAGTCTCTAACTTTAGATAGTGCAGATTTATTTGAACCGCAAGTCGCAACAGTACCTCAAGTTTCAGAAGCATCACCCTCAAATGCTGAGGTGCAACTTGACGCGGACGATCGAGAAAATCTAGAAACGGGTCAAAACCTCAGCGAGCAGTTCGGCGCTACTGTGCCTGAATCAGCAGCTTTGCCGTTGAGAACGCCTGTAGAAATTAGCCCTCACCGACCCAGTGCCACGCCCGCTGTGCCAAGTGTCGGCGATGTTCAAGCTGGCGAGTTCGACTCATCCTCGCAGGGGCTCAATGATGGGTACATCCAAGCTTCGCCGGACGAGGATTTACTGCCGGTCGAGGCATTAGAAGATGACCTCGATCGAGCTCTAAATTTGGACAACAATACTCTGGAACTTTTGGAGGCAGACCTCTACAATCTGGAGGGATTGGAAAATACTAGCTCCCGGCGATCGAATTCCTCAGCCACTAACAGCTTCGATTTATCGGCGAGTTCCCCCGAGGAGGGCGGTGCAAAAAATCCCTTTGCGGAGGTGGCAGAGGAAGAACTCGGCACGCTGGAGGATTTGTTCTCTGATGTGTTGGAACTCTCATCTGATGATGAACCCTTTGTTTTGGAAAACGAACTTGAGGATGATTTGTTTGCGGAGGAAGACGACTCGAATTTGACGCTAGACGAGATTTTGGCTAGTTTGACCGAGACTGATCGACCTTTGACTGATTCTCCCTCTCCAGAAACTGCCGAAACTAACGAACTGCGATCGAGTCCTCCAGAAAGTCAAAAAAAAAACCTAATTTCGACAGAGAGTAAAGCAGGAGTTGTTGAGGGGAAAACCGATTTTAGTGAGTTTGCCGGAACACAGCAGCAAGAGGCGGCTGGGCATTCGGCAGCAGGTGCGATCGCCCCATCCCGAGAACGCCGGAATTCTAGCTGGTATTTGGGCATTGATTTCGGTTCCAGCGGCCTGTCTGCGGCTTTGCTCGATCGTACCAGCGGGCAGTTGCACCCGATTTACTGGGAAGCATCGCAGGCTGAGGCTTGGGCAGCAGACGCCAGTTGTCGGATTCCCTCGGCTGCGGTGCTGGCCCAAACAGCCCCAGGGAGCTCAGGGTCAGAGGTGACAGTCAGGTCGGTGGGATTCCGACCCCAGGCTTTGGCTGCAGGAGAATTTTTACTGGAAAATTTTAAATTGCCTTTAAAGGTGGGCATTCCTTATCAGCGGGAGGCTGCTGGGATGTACGAACCGCTGTTGCAGTGGTCGCCCTTGCAGGCTTTTTCGATCGCCTTGCCGCTGCAATGTGTGCGGGCACTGCTGGCTACTTTGAATCCGAGTTTGCGGGGACAAAAATTTGCCGAATCAGGGGAAATTTTGGATTCTGCAATGCCGACGGCGAATTTTGCAGGAGTGCCAGTTTCTAATTTAATTTGTAGGGCTTCGGGACTGACGCCAGAAACTCTCGATGCCGCGCTTTTAGACTTGCAGGGTGTAATTTTGGGGACTCCGGCCGACTGGTCGGATGTTTATCGGTTTAATCTGCGGGAGGCGGTTTTGGGCGCGTCTCTGGTGGCTTCTGGTTCGCAAATTTTTGTGGTGGAAGATGCGATCGCCACTTTGCTTGCTGCTGTAACTCCTGTGAAAAATGGCATGGAAGTGGAGGCGTCAGCCACGGATTCTGCTAAGGGCACTGAAGAAGCTGCACCGCTGGCTGTGAATGCTTCATCTTTTAGCGGGGGAACTTTGATTTTGAATGCGGGGGCGGCGACGGTGGAATTAGCTTTAGTTGAGTTGCCGTCCAATCTTCAAGATTTAACTCGTGCTGATTTTACTTGCCAGAGTTTTGGTTTTGCGGGCGAGGCTTTCGATCAGGATATTATCTGTCAGTTGTTGGCGAAAAATGAAACGTGGGGAATGTCGATCGATTTGCCACGTCCGGGGCATCCTGATTTGCCGAGTCGTTATCAATTGCAGCAGCGGTTACAAGGTTCTGCTTTTGGCCTGCAATTGTTAGAAACAGCAAGGCAAATAAAAGTTATTTTGCAACATCAAAAAAGTTTTAGTTTGGATATTGGTCAGCAGCATTGGGATGTCAATCGCAAAGATTTGGAAAGTCTGGTTTTAGTGCCTTTTGTGCAGCAGTTGAACCGTGAATTGAATGCTTTGCTCAGCCGCGCGGGAATGTCGCCGGCGGGAATTAATCAGGCGATTTATGCGGGGGGTATGGGTGCTTGGCCTGCGATCGCCCGCTGGTTGCGGCAGAAGCTGCCGAATGCGATCGTGGTTCAAGACCAGGAATTGCAGGGCGATCGAGATATTTTTGAGATTCACAATTCTGCATTAAATTCTGTATCTCAAAGTACAAATATTTCCCAAAAAATTGGTCGAGTTGCCTGCGGGTTGGCGAGTTTGGCTCTCTATCCTCACCTTTTGGATGTGTCGCAGCAGCAGTACAGCGACTTTTTTCTGCTGTGGGAATTAATGCAGGTTTTGGGTGAGGAAACTCTGAGCTTTCAGGAAATTTTGCAGTTGTTGGAGAGCCAGGGCGTGAATACCGGCACCTGCGAGCCCCGGATTTTACGGATTTTGGAAGGAAATTTGCCGGCGGGAGTTGTGCCTGCGGAGGAAGATTTCATGCTGCTCGCCGAGGAGTCGAGGCAAAATCCTGATTGGGAAGCAATTTGGGCTGAGCCGCTTTTCTTTGAAGATGTCTCACGGGGTTATCGTTTGAATCTCGAACACGCCTCTGTTGTTCGCGAATATTTAGGCAAACTCGCCTCTAGCAGCCAGCAAAAATTGTTAGAGCCACTAACACTTGCTTGGGATGTTCGCACCGATATTTATCGCTAAACGGCAAAAAACCCGGTTTCTCAGTATAATCCTCCCTGTCTTCCGGGAAGAGTCTTAGTCGAAACCAGGTTTTTTTGCGTCCAAGACTAACTTTTTCCTGTAAATTTACGTAAGTTTACATAAACTTTATACGTTTTTATAAAAAATACATAGAAACTTTATAAAAGTGTTATTGCTTTTTAAAGATTGTGCAAAGCTGAGTATTTCAGGTTCTGCAGATTTGGGATGGCTAATAAGATGGATGTAAGAAATCGTTAAAGTTGAGACAAATCATATGAAATTTCCGATGGGTGCCTCGTCGAAATCATCATTATCAAAAATGCTGTCCTTATTTTTTCAAGAATATACTTGCAAAGTCTGTGTATCAAAACAACAGGCTCACCGATCCGTAACGAGCAAGGTAAAACGGTCGATCGATATTTTGGGCTCGCTGCTGGGACTGGCAATTACTGCTGCGGTAGCGGTGCCGGTGGCAGTGGCGATGCTGTTGGACAATCCGGGCCCGCTGCTTTACAGTCAAGTCCGCTGCAGCTTCAAAGGGCGACCTTTCAGAATATGGAAATTTCGATCGATGGTTGTCGGTGCAGAAAAGCTCAAACATTTAGTTACCAACCAAGCCACCGGCCACATTTTTAAGAATGACAACGATCCGCGAATTACCCGCGTCGGCCGCTTCTTGCGGAGCACGAGTTTGGACGAGTTGCCTCAATTCTGGAACGTGTTAGTCGGCGACATGAGTTTGGTGGGAACTCGACCGCCCACTCCTGATGAAGTTGCTGCCTATGACGATTTTCACTGGCAACGTTTAGATGTCAAACCCGGTCTGACTGGGGAGTGGCAAGTCAACGGACGGTCTGGAGTTAAAGACTTTGACGAGATTGTCCGTATGGATCTCGACTATCAGGGTAAGTGGTCTGTTGTCTACGACATCACTCTGATTTGCAAAACAATTTGGGTGGTTTTCAGCAAAAACGGTGCGTGTTAATAGACTTGCTGTTTTGGGTTGTTTTGGGATTTTAAATTTTAGGAAAAAACACGGGATGAGATAGTTGGAAATGGATTAAATATATGTTAATAGAATTAGCGATGGGTGACGCTTATGGTGCGGGTTTTGAATTTGTTGACCAGCAGACGATCGAAATGTACAACAATCTCAGAAGTTACATCAAGCATCCCCGTCACGACATCCAGCCTGGATGTTACACAGACGATACGCAGATGAGTTTAGCCGTCGCAGAAGCGATCGTCAGTCGAGAACCTTGGACGCCGGAACTTTTAGCCAGCAAATTTGTTGCAGCTTTTCACCGCGATCAGCGATTTGGTTATGCTGGCAAAATGTACAATTTTTTGCTACAAGTTCAAGACGGAAAAGAATTCTTAGAAAAAATTCACTCCACTAGCGATAAAAGCGGATCGGCGATGCGAGCCGGGCCGATCGGCATTTTTCCTACTATTGAAAAAGTCATCGAAAATGCTACCATTCAAGCTGCCATTACTCACAACAGTCCTGATGGCATTAATGCAGCTATAGCAGCAGCTTTGATGTCCCATTACTTTATTTATCAGCTAGGTTTAAAGAAAAATTTGGGGAATTTTCTAGAAAGGCACGTCGCTGGTGAGTGGTCAATACCTTGGCAAGGACAAGTCAGCGTTAAAGGTTTGGTCTGTGTTAGAGCAGCTATTACTGCTGTCATGCGAAATGATAGTATGAGCAAACTGCTCCTAGATTGCATTGCCTTTTCTGGAGATGTGGATACAGTAGCCACTATTGCTTTAGCTGCTGGTTCCTGTAGCAGTGAAATTGCCCAAGACCTGCCAGAAAATCTGGTACAAGGATTAGAAAATCAATCTTACGGCCGAGACTATATCATAGAACTGGATCGACAGTTAATGAATTGCAGGAGCGACTTCTGATTTATTCCTGATATCTGTTACATCCGTTAAATCCCTTACACTGCGCGTTGCCGAACTTCTTGCTATTATGAATTTGCCTAATTTGATTACGTTTTCTCGCTTACTGGGAGTGCCTTTTCTGCTCTACGGTTTGTACGACCCAAGCGCGCAAAGCCGCTGGATTTGCACCGCAATTTTTGTGGTAGCTGCGGCTACTGATTGGCTGGACGGCTATTTGGCTAGGAAACTGAATCAAATTACCGATTTGGGTAAGTTTCTCGATCCTTTGGTGGATAAATTGTTGGTTCTCGCGCCGCTTTTGGTATTGATTGAGTTGGGGAAAATCCCGGCTTGGGGAGTGTTTGTGATTTTTGGTCGGGAGTTGACAATTGCGGGGTGGCGTGTTAATAAAACTACGATTTCGGGAGCTAATATTTGGGGGAAGTTGAAGACGGTAAGTCAGATTGTGGCGATCGCACTTTTAATTGCTCCTTTGTCTGAAGCGTGGAATTTTCCCGCATTAATTGCTTTTTGGGTTTCTGTGGCTTTAACTTTGATTTCTGGCGCTATTTATCTATGGCCGGAAAAGACTGCTGAGGACAAGTAAATCAGTTTTATTTAAACCGCAGATTAACGTAGATAAAAACTTCGATATATTTGTAGGGACACGGCATTGCCGTGTCCCTAGCCGTAGCTTAATAATGAGTCCCCGATTTCCGGTAATGCACCGCTGTCACGCCGTCATTTTTCAGCAAATGACCGTTGTCAATCGCCGCATAGACTACCCAGTGATCGCCGCATTCCATCCGACTTATCACTTCGCATTCGAGATAAGCTAAAGCCTCAGTCAAAACCGGACAGCCGTTGCTAGCTTCTATTGTTTCGACTCCGGCAAATCTGTCTTCTCCCGGAGCAAAGTTTTTCATGAAATACTTCCGCAACTGTCGCCCTTCTGCTAAAATGTTGAGCACAAATTTATCCCCGGCGTACATCAAAGCTTCGATCGATCGATCTTTTGCCACCGCAATCGTCACACCGGGCGGATTAAACGTTGCTTGCGACACCCAGGAAGCCAGCATCGCACTGCTAACCTCCCCCCGCTTCGCCGAGAGTACGCACAGCGAACCAACCAATCTCCCTACTGCTTGTTCAGTGCGATCGCTCCCCGCTACTAATTGCGGTTTCGGTGCCCGCAATTTTTGCGATTTAATCAAAGCTTGAGCAAAATCCGTTCCCGCTTCTTTGCACTCGTGAATTGTTGTCGCCGTGGGCTTAAATTTGGCTCGAATCGGCTCAAATCCAATTCGATAGCCAGCATCTTTCAGCTTGCCTTCCACTAAGTCGATCGCCTCTCCACTCCAGCCAAAAGAACCGAAAACCCCCGCTAATTTGCTCTTAGTTGCGGTAGATAAAACAATTCCTAAAGCAGTTTGAATTTGCGTCGGCGCGTGTCCTGCTAGCGTGGGAGTTCCGATGATAAATCCCGCACATTTCTCGATCGCCTCTTGAATTTCGCCCGGTTCGGCAAATTCGCAGTTGATACTTTCCACCGCAACGCCGGCTTTCGTAATTCCTTTGGCGATCGCCTGCGCTAAAGTAGCCGTATTTCCGTAAGCCGAAGCATAAATCAAAGCAACTGTCAAGTCTTTTGAATTTTGTTGCTGGCTCCATTCCCGATACAAATTGCTCAGTTCATTAAGGCCGTAACGGACGATCGGGCCGTGACCTGGAGCATAAAATGCTGCGGGTAAATCGGCGAATTTATCCATTGCGGTCAGCACTTGTTTTGCCTGAGATGCGTGCAGAGAATCGTAATAATAGCGACGATCTTCGCTGTAAACACTCCACCCTTCATCAAATACTTGGTCGCCGCAAACATGAGCTCCAAATAGTTTGTCAGTGAACACGATTCTAGTGTGCGGATCGTAGGTGCAAAGTTGGTCAGGCCAGCGGGGAGTCGGAGTCGCGATGAATTTTAAGGCGTGACCTTTTCCTAAATTGAGAGTTTCTTCTCCCCGAACGACCATAATGTTTAATTCTTGGTCGGGAAAAGCGGCTCGCAAACTAATTGCCGCTGGATTCGTGCAAACCAAAGCTACTTCAGGAGCTAATTCTAACAGAGCTTTAATCGTGGTTGCTCTGTTAGCATTGAAATGCCCCAAAATTATGTAATCCAGCTTTGTCAAGTCCACCCGTTGCTGCAAAAATTCCAGGTAATTTTGAGTAAAAGATTCCCCCGGCGGGTCGAACAAAGCAGTTTTGTCAGCTTGAATAATATAGCTATTTGCTGTCGTACCCTTTTGCAGCGAATACTCGACTTCAAATTTGAGTCTGTCCCAAGTCCGCGATCGCACAATAAAAGTATCGAGGGCGATCGGGATAAACTGCACGTCGCGGGGTTTAGTATCAGATGCGAGTCTAGGAGTCAAAGTGTTAGTCATTAATTGCACCTATGAGAAACTGAACTACAGAACTTCTTTTGATTTCGTGCCAAAAATTGGTATCTACAATGTCAAACCTTGCACCTCTACCCTGTAAATTGGTATCAAGGTCAGTCAGAAATTCCCTGGTTGTCAAATCATCCCCAATTTGGATAAAGCTCACTCCAATTTCTTCGTCTTTATCTATTTTATTTGCTGCACTTACAATAATTTCAGCGACAGCAGCGGTATTTTCTGGTTTTTGATCTAGGACTGCAACAATTATTGCTCCTTTCTTCCCTTTGGTCTTTGGTTTACCTGCAAAATAATCGCTGAAAGCTTCTTTCAGAGCTTCTTCCAAATTAGTTGCAGTCGGGTTTTCTGAATCCGGTTCCGTATTTTGTCGCTGCAAAATTTCAGCTAACCGGGCAACATTTGAATTTTTATACTTCCACATAGGAGTAGAAGCTTCGTAAAGGGTGATGCCGTCGCTGTCAAATTCCTGACATTTTTTTGCTAAGTCGATGAGAGATGCCTGTGCTTCTACCCACTCCTCGTACCAAGGATGGTGAGGGTCTCTGCTGGCATCACTTCTGGCAATAATAATTGTGTAATCTCGGTCTTCTAAAAGATTGGCAGGCATTGGCAATTCCCCTAGTTAAAATGGAGTCTAAATGACAACGGTTTGCCCGGTAAGGTGCTGGTGGCGCACCTTACGTTGAGAGTTTTTGCGTAGCCAGTTGTGTCCAGGACTGTAATTGTAGGGTGCGTCAGTAGATAGTCGATGATGAAGTCGAATAAAACATCGGCTGACGCACCTTACTAATACCTTGTCCAGGACTGTAATTGTAGGGTGCGTCAGTAGATAGTCGATGATGAAGTCGAATAAAACATCGGCTGACGCACCTTACTAATACGTTTGGGGTGTGTTGATTCAGACAGTCGATCAATATATCGTTGAATTTCCCCTTTGCACCTGACAACTGCCAACAGTCAACAGTCAACCGTCAACAGTCAACTGTCAACCGCCAACTGACTTCCTAATAATGATTTCCCACTTTGCGGTGGTGAACTGCAGGCAGTGCATCTGGATTGGAGACGCGGCCGCTATCGACGATCGCATATACGATATGATGATCCGAAAGTTCCATCCGGCTGACTACTTCGCACTCCATGTACGCCAAAGCATCTGTCAAAATCGGAGAACCGTTGGTTGCTGGTTGAGTTTTAACTCCGGCAAATCGATCAGCACCAGGAGCAAAACGCTTTAAAAAGTGCCTCATCAAGGTTTGATAATTGCCTTCTTCCAGCACGTTGAGAACAAATTTATCTCCCGCGTGCATCATCGATTCAATCGCCCGATCCTTCGCAACTGCTATTGTTAAACCTAGCGGTTTAAAGCTAGCTTGAGTTACCCAAGAAGCTAGCATCGCACTGCTAACCTCGCCTTTTTGAGCGGTAATGATGTACAGTCCGCCGCTGATCCGTCCCAAAGCTTTATCGAGGTCGCTGTCGAGGGATTTCATCTGTTTGACAGCTTTGTCCCGCGTCAGCCACTGTCCCAAGTCGGTGCCGGCTTCGTCGCAAAGTTGATAACTCGCTTCTGTCGGCGTTTCTTTAATTAAAATGTTGGGAAATGCTTCTTTTAAACCCAACTCTTTGAACTTGTTTCGCAGCGGGTAAATAGATACGTCATCGCCACCGCCGGATTCGCACAAACCGAAAGATTGTTTGTTGTTAGCCGCAACTAAAATTGTGTTGATAACAGCTTCGGCATTCGCAGCAGCAGTACCACTACTCGGCGGCGAACAAATTACGATGCCGGCAGCATTACCGACAAGTTCCGCAACTTCTTGCAAGTCGGCGATTCTCAAATCCATCATTTCCACGGCGACACCTGTTTTGGTGATACCGTGGGCGATCGCTTGGCTGAGTCGATCGCTAAATCCGTAGTCGGAGGTGTAAAATACCGCTACAGTGGTTTCTGCCTTAGCTTGCGCTTGGCTCCACTTTTTGTAGCGTCCGGTAAGTTCCACCACATTGTGCCGCAGCAGCGGGCCGTGACCGGTCGCAACTGTACCGATTTCTCCCAACTCTGCCATCCGCTTCATCGCAGCGAGTACCGATCGAGCATTGGGAGCCATCAAGCACTCATAATAAAAGTGGTAATCTTCCTCAACTGCTGCTAAATCGTCATCGAAGGTGCTGTCGGAACAGTAGTGCATCCCGAAAGCGTCGCAGGTAAACAGCACTTGAGTTTTGTTGTCGTAGCTAAAAATAGTATCGGGCCAGTGCAAGTTCGGCGCCGATACGAATTCGATAATGTGGCCGTTTCCTAAATCTAGTTTGTCCCCGTTTTTGACTACCAATCGCTCAAATGGTTGGTGTACAAGGTTTTCTAAAAATTGAATTGCTACTTTCGCCCCCACGACAATTGCTTGGGGTGCCAGCGCCAGCACGTCTTTGACTAAACCGCTGTGGTCTGGTTCGGTGTGGCTGATAATTAGATAGTCAATCTCTTTGGGGTCAATTTCGCCCGTCAGAGTTTCCATGTATTGCTGGCGAAACTTCTCGTGCGAGGTATCGACGAGGGCTGTTTTTTCACCGCGAATGATGAATGAGTTGTAAGTTGTACCGTTTTTGAGTCCGAATTCGATGTCAAAGCGGTCTCTATCCCAGTCCAGGCATCGAATTGCCGTTGTATCAGAGGCAATTTCGACTTTTTCCACCGTCAATCTGCGTTGGACTCGTTCAGTCAGCGCTACCATCAGTGCCTCCTTGTCTTTTTACCCATTACCTTATTGTCTTCATTCTGACACGTTTTTTTTGTAAATCTTTATCAAATTTCCTATCACTCAGTTAAGCATCCCAAAAGTGAGATAAAATTCTTGACAAAAAGCAAATATGTGTGCTATTGCAACCGAGTTCGATCGGTTTGGCGATCGAGGTACTGAGTTTTGCAGGGAAATTCCTATCCAGCAGTCAATTAGTTAGTAGCAACTTAACAGTTATACAAAATGTGCAGTAAGATGATCGAATAAAAAAATCCCAAATCCACAAGCCCAAATCCATTAAGTGATATCAATTCCGGCTGCCCCGGAATGATATCAAATCTGCGCTTGATCGTCGGGGGTAAAGTCGAATCCTGCGGCCAACAAATAATTCGCGCAATTTTCATTTTTTTGACCCCTCCTTCTACAGTCAACAGTCATCAGTTATCAGTCAACAGTCAACAGTCAACAGTCAACAATGATTCCGGTGCAACCGGAATCGATAGGATGTAAAGCTATGTCTGAAAGTTCCTTTGATAAAACTAATTTCGGTTGGCAAGTAGGACAGTGGAAACAGCGAGTGGAGGAGTGGTGGGAACTAAAAACTGCCCAAAATATACCGAATGTCAAATTGCCATCTTGGTTTGATTCCCCCATCTTGGGGGCGATCGCTAAAGCCGTCTTTTGGTTAATCTTAGCATTGCTCGCAGTCTGGGCGAGTTGGCAGATTTGGCAACTGTTACGTTTTTATATTCATAATTTCAAAAAGAGGAATCAAACAACTGATGGAAGTGCGAAAAAAACAATTAACGATTTGTCGGTAGCAGATTGGTTGTTGCGATCGCAAAAGTTGCAGCAGCAAGGCAAATACCGCCAAGCTTGCCGCTGTCTTTACATGGCTTTGTTGCAGCGGTTAAATGATGCGGGAACCGTGGTTCACCAACCCAGCCGCACTGATGGCGAATATTTAGAATTAATCCAGCAATTACCCCAGCCAGTGCCTTACGAAACTGTGATAACAATACATCAGCAACTATATTTCGGGAATACCGAAGCTGACGCCTCAACCTTTGAACAGTGTCAGCAAGCTTATCAACAAATTAAGGATTAAGTAGGTAAACGAAAAAAAAAATATCCAAGTGATAATTTTAGGGGCGGGTTTTTACCAACAATAATTACCACAAACCGACAATCTCAAAAACCCCCACCCAATAGCCAATTGCAATCTACTTTTTTCAATATACAAGGGTTCAAGGTCGTACTCGAATAACGCGCGTAGCATCTAAGAGTACGACCTTGAAAGGGTGCTATCAGACCGAAGTAGCAAATGGGTTGAAAGCCACGAAACTAGCACCAGCAATGGGATTCTGGTCGATGCCGCCCACAATCAGCCCTGTAGGTGAATCCCATTAGTTGTCGGTGCCAGCGACTGTCAAACTAGGATTAGCGATCGCCACCCCATTGAAAGAGTTGGTGATGAAATTGCTCATATTGCGGGACATATTAGTAGAGCAAGGATTCCTCGCCCTACTAACAGCCTTAGATGAGAGTGATACTTGTTGCCGCTGTACTGCCGAAATTGTAGCCCGCAGTAGGGTTAGTAAGACCTAAGCGCACAGTCCCATTATTGGTACTAAATGGGTTGTCTTGAACAGTAAAGGTTTGGCTGAGTTGGCCGTCGGCGAAGGACAACGTGCCGCCAGTGGGGCCGCCCGGGTTAAGCAGGTAGTCACCATATACAGGTGCAGGGCCGCTGCCTGGAGTACCCGCCAGAATAATATAATCAATCGATGCTGCACCTAAGCCACTTGAGCGGGTAACTGTAACCGTTGTGCTGCCCCCCTGAGTGGCGATCGTGCCGTAATTAGACGCACTATACTGGAAGATATTGCCAGATGCACTGCTGCTACCGTCAATAATGTCTAGTCTTGCTGTTGACGGAGTGCCGACGGGGCCGTTGTTGAGAAATAGGTTAACAGTCTCAGTCATTTCAGGCACAGTATCAGGATTGACAAAGATGCTGAACGTCTTGGAAGTTTCCCCAGGGCCAAAGGTGAGTACACCAGCACTAGAGGAATAATCAACCGCACTTCCAGTTGATAGGGCGGTGCCGTCAAGAGTACTGTAGCTAATCGTTCCGGTCGCCGTATTGGGGCCGATGCGATTGACTGTCACCGTAGCAAAGCCAGATGATTCCTGAGTGCTGAAAGTAGCCGCACTAAAAACAAACTGGGTTGCTGTTGATGTTGCTGGAGTTGGAGTTGGCGTCGGAGTTACCATCGTCCCAGTTGGCGCCACATCATTAATCGTCAAAATTGACGGACTACTGCCGACATTGCCACCGAAGAGCACCAAATTCACCGATTCCGCCGATTCCACAATCGAATCAGTCAAAGCCGTCACGGTGAAACTAGCGGTAGTTACCCCCGCAGCAAAATTCAACGCCCCTGTCGCGCTAGTGTAATCCGCTGCTGTGCCTGCTGAACTTGCCGAACCGTC
>NZ_JAUBRI010000052.1:0-37995 GCF_036701795.1 Microcoleus sp. N9_A1 | reverse complement strand
CCCCTTCAGCCACTGTGTAATTTGGTTGCTGGAACTGGAAGATACTTGGAGTTGTCGCCGGAGTTGGCGTCGGAGTTGGCGTCGGCGTCGGCGTCACATCAATGCCTTGATATTGAATACTCCGCACTAGGTAGTCGGAACTATCGCTTTTGGGGGAGGTGCTGAGGTAGGCAGCGGTGGGGTTCGTGTAGCCTTTGGCGGAGAACCGCAGTTCGTCAAAAGTAACGCCGGTGAGAGAGTCTCCTACTATCTGGAATGTGAAATTGCCATCAATACTATCGCCAGTGAAAGTCACTCCATCTGAAGACACACCGAGCGGTTTTGGAGTGGCAGGAGCGCTGAGGCGAGTGATCGTAAAATTGCTGGCCGATACCGGCGCCCCATCATTAAAGAGTTGCAGCAAACCAACTTCATCGCCTTGATCGTTCACTGTAGAACTTGATTTGGGAAGTAATCCACTCAGGCCGATCGTGGCGCTAGTGATGTCTTTGTTATCTGCCCATTTCACCTTCAGCGCCTGAGATTGATTGGTGTTGGGGTCATAGTTGATTTCCGCCCGCAATTTATTGACATCGGTAAACCAACCACTATAAGAGCCTATGACACCAATACCACCGGTACCGCCGTAGCTCAACCCGCTTTTAGGGGTTTCGTTCGTTGCTAACGTGAGGTTGCTGATGGGAGTAGGGTTAGTGTAGTTCGTTTCAAAGCCATCAAAAGCTATCCCAGACAGTTGGATGCCTTGATCCTGGGCGGCAGTAGGCCATTGTGTAATTAGGTCACTGATGCTGCTGTAATTAGTGTTTTGACCCAAAGAACCATTGATAGTAGCCATAGCTTCTCTTTTGATAATGAGTAATTAAGGATTAGAAGTGACTGAAAACCAGAGGTTGTGCTTTCTTGTAGCGATCGGTTACTGCAAGAAAAATTTCCTCATACGTGCAGGTAAATCAAGTAAAAATGCTTGCCCAATAAGCATCTGAAGGTATTATTGCCCCCGATCGAATGCTGAGTGTAAATACTTACACCTATTTACACCTATTTACATAGATATCTCTAACTTTCATCATCAATAAGTTTTATCCGGAAAAATTGCGATCTTTTTTTCAGCCCTCTCAAAACAATAGTCCGGACAGTTTTCAATCACTAACGGCATAATGCGGGTTTCAGCCTTCTCAGTGAGGTCAAATGCTAACGGTAGAATGAGGGTTTCAGCCTCGGCCTCAAAAACTGTCCGGAGTATTGTCAAAAGCGGGTTTTCCACATCTGTAGAGGAGAGCTTAAATCCCACATTCCGGGCCCCCAAGAGGCAGCTTTCAGTGATTCAGCGGACAAAAGTGAATCAGCCGAGACAATTATGAGTAAAAATACTTATATTTTTATATGTCTAAGCATAAGCCAGTTGAGAATTCCTGAAAATTGAGGTTAGGGCGTAAGTTAAATCTGATTCCTTGAAAAATGCGATGGTAAAAAACCAAGTTTATTGCTGATCCGTAACGTGATTGACGATCGCTAAAAGATGTCAAATGGGTTCTACATAAGGAGTGAGTTGATTCATTCAAAACCCCCCCTCATGTTATATTTATTTGTATTTACTTACTTAACGAGCGATGAAATTGTCAAAGCGTAGGTTATGGTTGTTGGGAGCGATCGCCATTACTGCAATAATTATAATTACCCTGCTATTTGCTCCTGCTAACAACAAAATTAACAGCGGTTCTACCTATAATAGAGCGCCGGACGGCTACGGAGCATGGTATGCTTTTATGTCTAAACGGGGAACCGAAGTTAAGCGCTGGCAAAAACCTTTTGAAGACTTTGCTAAAAACCAAGATGGAAAACTGCCAAGTACACTTTTACGCATATATAGTAGCTTGATACCAGAAGCTGTTTCCGAGCGAGAGAACAATTGGGTAAAACAGGGCAATACTTTGGTAATTTTGGGCGTTCGCGCACCAGTGACAGCAGCTTCTTTTAGTAGCTTGCATCAAGCTTCAGCCGGGGAAATCAAGATTGACACGGGGCGGAGATACCCCAGCGACAAAAAACAAGTTTTAGATGATCAATTTGGGGCAATTGTTTGGAAAAAAACACTGGGTAAGGGAACAGTTTATTTTTCCAGCACCTCCCATTTAGCTGCTAATGCTTATCAGGATTTTCCAGGTAATTATGAATTTTTAGCAGGGCTGGTTACTCAATTAGAAGGTGGAGAACAAGAAATAGAAGGAACCCAGCAGGCTCTAGCAGTGAAATTAATCCAAAATTCGAGCCACCCGCAAAGCCAGGGAACGAGTAAAATCCTCCTCAATAAAGTCTGGGTAGACGAATACATTCACGGCTACAAAGATCCAGAAGTGATTAAACGCGAATCCGGCGCGGACAATTTATTTACTTATTTAGCCAAAACTCCTCTATTTCCAGTTTTGATACAGGGTACAATTATCCTAATCGTTGCTATTTTTGCCGGGTGGAACAGGTTTGGGCAGCCTGTAACTATATCAGGGCCGGCCGTTGACAACAGCGAAGCTTACATTCAAGCATTAGCGGGTGTCTTGCAAAAAGCAAACAGCACTGATTTTGCGGTAGAAATTATCGGAAAAGAAGAACAGTTACAACTACAAAAAGCATTATTATTGGGACAGGGAGCGCTGGAAAGTGAAGCCCTAACAAATGCTTGGGTAGAGCAAACAGGGCGAAAAGCGACAGAATTGTCAGAAGTTCTGCCCTCGCTTTCTCAGAAACGCCACCGAACCAGCGATACAGATTTGCTAGCCTGGTTGGGTAAATGGGAGCAGATCCGTCAACATCTCCCCTCTAATAGGAAAGATATAACATGAGCGAAATAAACTCTATTTTTCAGCGCCTCAGCCAAACCCTCGACAAAATAGTGGTGGGTCAATCTTCCATAATACAGCAGTTGCTAGTGGCACTTCTGAGCGGCGGCCATGTGATTGTGGAGGGAGTGCCGGGAACTGGGAAAACTCTACTTGTAAAAGCGATCGCCCAATTGATTCAAGCAGATTTTCGCCGCATTCAACTAACGCCGGATATTTTGCCGTCAGATATCTTGGGAACGAATATTTTTGATTTTGAAAGCCACAGTTTTACCCTGAAAAAAGGGCCAGTGTTTACTGAAGTTTTGTTGGCGGATGAAATTAATCGCACGCCTCCGAAAACCCAGTCAGCACTGCTAGAAGCAATGGAAGAACAGCAGGTAACGTTAGACGGTGAGACTTTAGCTTTGCCAGAATTATTTTGGACGATCGCAACTCAAAATTCCCTAGAATTTGAAGGCACTTATCCGCTACCAGAAGCTCAGTTAGACCGATTTTTATTTAAACTTGTGGTTGACTATCCCGATGCAGCCGCCGAAAAGCAAATGTTGCTGAACGCAGAGGCAGGATTTCGCGCCAAACGCCTCGATTTAGCTAGGATCAAATCTTTAGCAACGGTACAGCAAATAATTAGCGCCCGTCAAGCAGTACAAACTATCAAAGTAGAAGAGAAAGTGCTCGATTACGTGCTAGCTTTGGTACACAATACGCGAAAACATCCCGATTTGGCATTGGGTGCTTCTCCGCGATCGGCAGTAGCTTGGTTGCAAAGTAGTAAAGCTCACGCTTGGCTAGCCGGCAGGGATTATACTACTCCTGATGATGTCAAGGCGATCGCACTGCCGCTTTTGCGTCACCGTCTGATTCTCAAACCCGAATCGCTGTTAGATGGTTTGCAAATTGATTCGGTAATTGCTTCGGTATTAAAACAAGTTGCTGTACCGAGGTAAACTGAAATATAACTATGACGATCGCCATCAAAATTCTGGATCGTAAGGATTTAGATATTCTCAAGAATGTCGATCCAGATGTCTTTGACAACTCGATCGATATCCCGCGTACTGAAGAATTTTTGGCAGACTCGCGCCACCATCTGGCTGTTGCAATCGATGACGATCGAGTTGTCGGCTTTGTCTCAGCAGTTCATTATGTTCATCCCGACAAGACACGTCCCGAACTGTGGATTAACGAGGTTAGCGTAGCAGAAACTCATCGTCGGCAAGGTTTGGGGAAGCGTTTGATGAATGCAGTATTTGAGGTTGCTCGTGAGTTGGGTTGTATAGAAGCTTGGGTGCTTACCGATCGCGAAAATACAGCAGCGATGAATCTGTATTCGGCTGTTGGTAATCCAGAAACACCGAGCGATCATGTTATGTTTACGTTTCGTTTGGAGGAATCGAATTCATGACAAAAAATCTTTATTACGCAAGTATTGTAGGAATAGAGGTCAAAAATACCACACCAGAAGTATGAAAAAGTCTCTAAATGAAGTCAAGAAGCTTGAAGACCTGCCAAACATTGGGAAATCAATTAGTGCGGATTTGCGAAGCATTGGTATTGAGCAACCAGATCAACTTAAAACGCGATCGCCATTAGAAGTCTTTCACGAACTTGCTAATGTCATGGGACATCGCCACGATCCATGTGTACTTGACACTCTCATTTCTGTCAAAAGGTTCCTCAATGGCGAACCAGCTAAGCCTTGGTGGAGTTATACAGGTGAACGACGTAAACTACTTGCAAATCATGTAAAGGAAGAAAGCAAATGAAATTCGGATATACAATTATTTACGTTGCTGACGTACTAAGTTCATTGATTTTTTTTGAAATGGCTTTTGGGTTCAAAAAGAAGTTCATTGATGAATCAGGAGATTATGGTGAACTTGACACTGGGGAAACAACTTTATCTTTTGCTACACATTCTCTAGGCGCATCAAATTTCCCAAATGGTTATATTTCGGCTGATTCATCGGATCAACCTTTAGGTGTTGAAATAGCATTTACTACTGATTCAGTAGAAATGGCACATCAACAAGCGATCGCAGCAGGTGCATTAGAGTTAAAATCACCTCTCAAAAAACCTTGGGGTCAGATTGTTTCCTATGTTAGATGTCCAGACGGAACTCTCGTTGAATTGTGTACACCAGTATCTTAATCAGAAATTGTAATGATTCCTGCTATTCGCCTTTATGTGCTGTTAGCGATCGCCATTCCGATCGCCCTTTTGCTCGCTATGCTTGTAAATCAGCAGACAAGTATTATCGGCACTTTGCTATTTGACAGTTTAATTATGGGTCTAGCAATTACCGACGCACTGCGCGTAAAATCTCATCGGGTGCAAGTGACGCGCCATCCGTTGCACAGACTTTCGATTGGGCGAGACAATCCGGTTTTACTGTCAGTGCGATCCTCTCCGAGGGCGGCGCTAATGGCAGATCGAACAGCTAAAATTCGCCTGCGCGACTCCTATCCGCTAGAGTTTGATGTCTCTCAATCGCTGCTGGAAGCCGAACTCAATCCTAACAGCGATCAGGAATTAAGTTATACAATCTGCCCGCAAAGTAGAGGCGAATATAAGTGGGGAGATATTCAGGTGCGACAGTTGGGAAGCTGGGGTTTAGCATGGCACGACTGGAAAATACCTGCTAGTGAAAAAGTGGCCGTTTATCCCGATTTAGTGACGTTGAAAGAACTCTCTATTCGGCTAACATTGGAAAATAGCGGCACAATGCGGCGGTTACAAAAACTCGGCATGGGAACTGAATTTGCCGAACTGCGGGAATATGGTATTGGTGATGATCCTCGCTTGATTGATTGGAAAGCTACTGCGAGGCGATCGCGCCCTTTAGTCAGAGTTTTAGAACCAGAAAAAGAGCAAACTTTGATTATTTTACTCGACAGGGGACGGCTGATGACGGCGCGAGTGCAGGGTTTGAAGCGTTTTGACTGGGGAGTGAATGCAGCGCTGTCTTTAGCCTTGGCTGGACTAAATCGGGGCGATCGCGTGGGAGTCGGCGTGTTCGATCGCGAAATCACCACTTGGATACCTCCAGAAAGGGGACAACATCAACTATCCAAATTAATTGAACGCCTCGCACCAATTCAGCCAGTTTTGTTAGAACCAGACTATGTTGGTGCTGTAACTAAATTAGTAAGTCAACAAACTCGCCGTGCATTAGTAGTGCTAATTACTGATTTAGTAGACGTTACCGCCTCTACAGAAATGCTTTCGGCTTTAGCGCGTTTAACACCTCGTTATTTGCCTTTTTGCGTAACTTTGCGCGACCCTCAAGTTGACAAAATCGCTCAAACTTCCACCGTGCAAATTACACCTGCTTATAATCGTGCTGTAGCATTAGATTTACTAGCACAGCGTCAGGTAGCTTTTGCACAGTTGAAACAAAAAGGAGTTTTGGTTTTGGATGCACCAGCCAATCAAATTAGCGAGCAATTAGTTAACCGATATTTGCAACTTAAGTCTCGGAATCAGCTTTAATCTTCTCAGCTAAATTCTCTCTCCTCTCTTGAAATTATCTGCGTTAATCTGTGTTAATCTGCCTTACATCTGCGGTTGACAGGCTATCAAAAATCTCTGCAATTGCTCGTCTAATATTCTCAGCTAAAGTCTCAAACTCTCGCAACTTCAGCCGATCGCCTTTTACTGCAATACATCACCAGCAGCGCAAACAATCCAATCCCAGCCAAATACTTCAATGGATCGGGAATTGCCGGATTTGGCGAGAAAAAACCCTCTATCGTACCAGCAATTACCAGCATCGGCACAATTCCAAATACCAATTGTGCAGCTTGAGTACCGTAAAATTTCATCGCATCAGCACGACGGTATTTGCCAGGAAAAAAAATTGCCCGAGCGATGATTAAACCAGCGCCTCCAGCTAAAAAAATAGCTGGCAATTCCAGGGAACCGTGAGGAAATACAAACGCCCAAAAAGGGTAAGCTAAATTGTGCTGAGCTACTAAACTGGCGATCGCCCCGATGCTCACTCCATTAAATGCCATAATATAAACAGTGTAAATACCGAAAACAATCCCTCCCCCAACAGCCGCAAAGCATACAGATAGATTGTTAGTCATAATACCGCTAGAAGCTAAAGGTTCGATTCCCACAATTGAACCCATCCACAATTTCCCCTCATCGCGCACCATTTTAATCAAATGTCCAGGAACTACTAGGGACAAAAACGTCGGATCTTGCCAAGCAAACCACCAAGCAATCAACCCCATTACTAAAAAAATACCTGTCGCAGTCGCCGTATAACCAAACGTCTCCTGTACCGTAGCCGGAAAACCCCAGCGACAAAACTCCACCATAGCTTCCCAATCTTGGCGGCGCGAACCTTGGTAAATTTGGGTATAGCCGCGAGAAGTTAACCTTTGCAAATCTTGTAACAAAATATTACCGACTTCATTTGTCCTCGCCCTAGCCAAATCCGCCGACACAGAACGGTACAAACTCGCTAATTCCGTGATTTCAGACGCAGGTAGGGACTTTAGCCCCTTTTTTTCAACTTGCTGTAAAAGAGTGTCCAACCGTTTCCAGTTGGGTTCTCGCCGCGCGATCCAACGTTTAATATTCATAAAGTTTTGACTAAGTTATATTAGATATAGCTTAAGATAGGTGTAAATTTTCCGCCTCACACAACTAAATCCATCCAGCCATGCCTAAAAAAAATCTTAGTTCTTCTGGACAAACAGGCCCCTTGAGCGTCGGTAATGTTGTTAGTGCTGCTTTGCGCATTTACCGCGATCGTTTTAAGTCATATTTTGGTTTGGCTTTCACAGCTTATCTGTGGTTGTTAGTTCCGATTTATGGTTGGGCTAAATATTCTGCCATCTCAGCGCTTATTTCTCGTCTGGCTTTCGCTGAAGTTAGGGAAAATCCCGAGACTGTCAGTGATGCTAACAGTGAGGTTAATCCTCGGATGTGGCGTTTTTTATGGGCGGGTGTATTGACATTTCTGATTTACATGGGTGTCTACTTGGGATTTGTGATCGCGCTGTTAATTGTGGGACTCGGGGCTGCTACTATCTTTGGGCAAAATGGCACAATTATTGGAGGTTTGCTGGTAGCCGTTGGGGTCATTGCTTTCTTAATTATATATATCCGAATTCTCTCTCGCTTACTGATTGTTGAGGTGCCGCTGGCTATCGAGAACAATCAGAGTGCTAGTTCAGCAATCAGTCGCAGTTGGGAGTTAACTAAGGGGTCGGTGGGACGCATTCAGTGGATAGTTGTTGTTGCCTTTTTGGTATCTCTCCCGGTCTACATTGTGTCAAATGTACTTACCGTGATCCTTCAAGTTGTTTTACTTAGACTTTTCGGGCCAGAATCCAGTCTATACTTCTTAGTTTATTGGATTTTGGTTTTGCTCCTGAGCTTTGGCTTTGGCGCGCTGGTAACTCCTTTTTGGCAGGCTATGAAAGCCATTATCTACTACGACCTCCGCAGCCGCAAAGAAGGTTTTGGTTTGCAAATCCGCGATCGCTAATTAAGCCTCAGTCAAAACATAAAATTTGCTCAAATTTATGCGACTTTTTAATCGATTCACTCTCCACACTCCCGAAAGTGTAGAACTCGAATTTACCTTAGCGGGAATTGGCAACCGAGCCTACGCATTGCTGCTCGACTATATCATTTTTGGTTTGATTTTAATAGTGTTTCTAGTAGGTGTACTAATATTTAATTCAGTGTTGCTTGAGACGATCGCACAGTTGCTAGGAATTACCAATCGCTTAGAACTCTGGTTGATAGCAGTTCAGGTATTAATTGGTTTTTTCATTTATGTAGGTTACTTTGTATTTTTTGAAACGGTGTGGTGCGGTCAAACACCAGGCAAGCGTCGTGTCAAAATCCGAGTAATTAGGGATGACGGCCGTCCAGTCAGGCTTCAGCAATCAACACTACGGGCTTTGCTGCGACCTTTTGACGACTTATTTTTTATAGGCGTATTTTTTATAGTGTTCAGCCAGCGGGAAAAACGTTTAGGAGATTTGGTAGCAGGCACCCTGGTAATTCAAGAAGAACAACCTGTGAGTGCTGCATGGAAAGTCTCAACATCGGCTCGATCCCTGGCAAAGAAACTGCTGATAGAGGCTGATATATCCCGCTTGCTGCCAGAAGATTTTGCTGTTGTTCGAGAGTATTTACAGCGGCGCGAAGCTATGATACCTAATGCCAGAAATGAATTGAGCAAACAACTGGCTACTCAGGTTAAAGAAATCATTGGTTTGGGAAAACTGCCGACAAAAGTTGATGCTAATCTGTTTTTAGAGGCTGTATATCATGCCTATCAGCAGCAAGTTGACAATTAAAAAGCAGGAATTATACACCTACCCTATGATTTGTCAGCGGTAACTCCACAATCAATTCAGTTCCTTCGCCAACCTGACTGACGCAACTCAGCTTGCCACCATGAGCTTGAACAATTACCTGATAGCACACTGAAAGTCCTAAACCAGTGCCTTTTCCCACAGGCTTAGTAGTAAAAAATGGGTCAAAAATCTTGTCTTGAATTTCTGCAGGAATGCCAGTTCCCGTGTCGCGGACAGAGATTGTTACCCAGTCCGGCTCGCTTTGCCAACTGCGGATGGTTAATTCCCCCGGTTTGCTCGTTGACTGGAGCGCATCTAAAGCATTGTCAATCAAATTATAAAATACTTGGTTAATTTGACTGGCATGACATTGGACAGGTGGCAAACTGCCGTATTGCTTGTCTATTTTGATATGGGTTTTTAGCTTATTTTGCAGCATCAAAAAACTGCTTTCTAAACCTTCATTCAAATCTACAGGTTTTAATTCAGCGTGGTCTAAACGAGAAAAATTTCGCAGCGTCATCACGATCGAGCGAATCCTGCCGCTGCCTTCTCGCATTGAATTTAGCAGTTTACCAAAATCTTCTCGAATGTAATCGAGTTCGAGTTCTTCATTGATTCTGACAATTGCTTCCGCTGCTTCCGGGCAGGCATTTCCGGCTAGTTCTAGAGCTTCGTTTAAGGCTTTAAAATATTCTTGAGCGTGAAACAAGTTAGCGTGGATGAAATTGTTGGCGTTGTTAATTTCATGAGCAATTCCGGCTACCATTTGCCCCAAACCTGACATTTTTTCGCTTTGAATCAATTGCTGCTGTGCCGATCGCAATTCTTCTAACGCAGCCTGCAACTGCTGGGTTTGAGCTTGAGATTTTACTGCAGCATCTTGGACTTGGCTGTAAAGTTCTGCTTGCTGAATGGCGATCGCCATTTGGTCGGCTAGCTGCGACAGCAACTCCGTTTCTTGCCGCTGCCAATTGCGGGTATCCCGGCACTCGTGAGCAATCAGCAAACCCCACAGTTTACCGGGAAATTTAGGATTATAGCTTCCGGCTGTGTCGGGGGTATTTTCTTCAGTTGTTGATGTAACAATTGGCACAATCAGATTAGCTTTTACCTGCAAACTATCTAAGAAATCGACATGGCAAGGCTCTAAACCAGCATTAAAAATATCATTAATTGCTTTGACTCGCCCTTGCTGGTAAAGATCGGCGTAATCTCCCCGGAAACACTTATCAGCCCCCATATCTCCTAAAATTGAAGGCCAAGGAACCGTCATATTTTCAACAACAACTTTTCCTTGCCAGTTGTCTTGAAACTGATAGATAATTACTCGATCGCACTGCAACATTTGGCGGACTTCCCTCACCGCTGTTTCCAGGATTGTTCCCAGATCCAGGGTACTGCGAATTTGGTTGCCGATCAGCCGCAGCAGCGATTCTCGTTCGGCTTGGCGGCGCGTTTTGCTGTAGAGTTTGGCTTGATTGATCGCGATCGCCAATTGCGATGCTACCCCTTCTAAAAGCTGCCGTTCCCAATGAGTCCATTCTCGTTCGCGATCGCACTGATGCAAGCCAATTATGCCATTCATTTCACCTTGATAGCGAGTAGCTACTGCCAGCATTGACTTAATTTCCAAAGATAAAGCAATTTTTCGGGTTTGTTCGTTCAATCCCGGAAAATCGAGAAACTTCGTCACTGCTAGCGACTCTTGCTGAGACACGACTGCAGCCAAGTGCGGGTTGTCAGTAATCGGTACTTTCATGCCCAGTTGAATCGGATAGTCCCCCGCGTTGTACTCTCCGCGCGTGACTAAAGTTTTTTCTGTATTGGATTCTTTGACTAAAATGCTCACGCGACTGCACTGTAATGCTTGCCCCAGCAATCTGCAGGCCGATGTCAAAATTTCTTCTATGTCAAGTGTACTGCGAATTTCGTTATTAATTTGGTTCAGCAAGCTTGATAACTGAACTTGCTGCTGCATCTGCACGATTAGGGCTTTTTGTTGGTCTACTTCCGGCAGCGAAAGACTTTCTTCCTGCATCCACTTTTCAGGTTCAGGCAACCGCGAAGTTAATCTCGGCGAGGGGTTTTCGTGTTCTTGTATTTTTAAAGACATATTTACTCAGCATTGGTACAGTATTTTGATCGATCCTGGTTTTTTAGATTTGTGCTTACCCCGCCAAGAGTCCGATCGCAGCTACCAGGACTTTTGGAATATCTTAAGACATTATAAAGGATGCAGCCAGAGCATAGCAATTATTTGCTTTACAAATATTTATAAATATAAAGTATGGGCTCTGCAGCCGACAATAGTAATTGGCGCGCGCCCTTAAACTTAGTCAGATGCCAAATAGACTTAACCGCGCGATTAAGCGAATAAAATTAATCTAACATCTATCTTTAGTTCAATATTTGCGCGTTCGAGCATCATGGAAAAACCAATTGCTGACAATTTTAGCCCGCAAGATTGTACCGAGAACCTTACCTCTGAATTGACAGGTAAAGGTGTGATTAAAATAGCTTTGGCGATCGGGAATTCGCGCCTGCACTGGGGATTATTTGCGGGCAAAACTCTGGAGAAAACATGGGATACAGAGCATCTCAAAGCTGATGCTGTTTCCCGGCTCTCCGAAGCCCAAAAGGTCGAATATTTGGTACAAACAGTAAGGAGGTCGATCGAGGAAATATCTTCTCAAAATCTTCCTTGTCTTCCTGCTACTCCCGCTTTTTCTAGTCCTCACACACTTTCTTTAGTTCCCCTGCCTCTAGTTTTAGCCTCAGTTGTTCCCCAACAAACAGCAATTTGGCAGAGTTATCCTGATGTCCGAATTATTACTTTAGACCTGTTGCCGATCGGGGGACTCTATCCTACGCTAGGAATTGACAGAGCTTTGGCTTTACTCGGTGCTGGCAACCAATTGGGTTGGCCAATTTTACTTATAGATGCTGGTACAGCTTTAACATTTACTGGGGCTGATGTCAATAGGTATTTAGTTGGGGGCGCCATCTTACCCGGTTTGGGTTTGCAGTTATCGTCGCTAGGCAAAAAAACCGCTGCATTACCCTTAATCAGTTTACCACAAAATCTGCCATACCGCTGGGCGACAGACACTGCTGGGGCAATTCAAAGCGGAGTTGTGTATGCGACGGTGGCAGGAGTTAGGGATTTTATTGAAGATTGGCGGTGTTTGTTTCCTGATAGCAAAATTGCGGTCACGGGGGGCGATCGCACTATGCTTTTAAAATACCTCACAGCAGCCTTTCCTGATACAGCCGCAGGCTTAATTGACGCACCAGATGCTATTCTTTGGGGAATTAGCCTGTTAAATGTTGACTGTTGACTGTTAACTGTTGACTGTTGTCATTTTATCAATGACCAATTCCCAATAATTACCAGTTCCCAATTCACCTAGCAAACTCGTGAATATAGTTAGCAACAACATCCGGGACTTCCTGTGGCAAATTGCTTTCCCCCGGACTGACCAATTGCAGTTCGGCATTAGGAGCCAGAGCAGCATAGGATTGACACAGAGAGGAAGCTGCGGGAGCATCTTCAGAACCGTGCAACAGCAAAACAGGCGCTTTCAGCAAAGGCAAATTCTCATCAACTAATTCCGCTGTAATTTCAGCCCGCCGCCGCTGGAACAGCAACTGCACGGCAACAGGGGACTCCATCAACTGCTGTCTGAACTTGAGCAATCCGTCAATCTTTTTTTGGCTACCCAGCAACTTAGCAATTGGATAGATCGATCGTAGCAACCACAAAGCCAGCGGAGGTTTGCCGATCAGCCAGCTAGCCGTCTGCCACCGCCCCCGCCGGTTGCCAACCTTGACGCCTTCTGGGGCCAACAACACCAAACCCTGAACTCGATCGGGATATTTGATAGCGTAGGTGGTGGCCACCCAGCCTCCCACAGAGTGAGCGATTAAATAAACTTGTCGCAACTTCAAAGTATCGAGGTATTGAGCGAGACATTCTACTTCCAGGTCGATCGAATAATGAAGATTCGGGCGTTCCGAGTCACCAAACCCCAGCAAATCCGGTGCGAAGCAGTGGTAGTAGGGGCTCAAATGTTTGATCGTCCTCAGCCACTGACTGCTGTCGTGCCAAGAACCGTGCAAAAATACTAAATTCGGGCCTTGACCGACTTCGTGCCAAAAGATTTGCCCTACAGAGAGTTTGACCCGAGAATTGCGTAGCGGTGAGTACATCCGGTTAAATATTTAGTAATAAAAAGATGATTAATTTAATGTTCAAAGATTGTGAATAAAAGTAGGAAAACATTAAAAATTAATTCCCCAGTCATCACAGACAATTTTTGACGGCGAGGTAATTTCCGACTTTTCTCAAATTTCGATGCCCCGCCGATTTACGCCAAAGTTGTCAGGCCTTGAAAATAGTCCTGTAAGTGCTGGTCGTTATCGTGGCTGAGCGCGCCCTCCGGCATCGATCCGGGCAAAAAAGCCTCAACCTCGCTAATTTCAAGCGTATCCTGAACTTGCATCTTGCCCTGCACCTCTGCTGCCACCACGATACAAATCGAGTGCAGGCGAGGATCTCGATCGGCAGCCGAATAAACACCCACCAAGCGACGGATTTTGACTAAATCGAGTCCTGTTTCCTCCGCCAATTCCCGTCGCACTGTTGTCGGAACATCCTCTCCCCAGTCCACCATACCTCCCGGCAGTCCCCAGCGACCGTTGTCGCGGCGGCGAATTAACACAATTCGCCCGTCAGGTAATATGGGAATCACCGCAGTACCAGTGACGGGATGTCGAAAAATCAGCCCCAGCACAGTTTGTCCAATTTGCCACAATCGACGCATAAACTCAAAAGCTTGTTTAGGAGAAAGTAATTTTAGGCCTCCTAGCTCGCAGCTCTGGAGTCTTAATTTTGCATTTGTCATTCAGGCGAGATTTCTAGCAAGTCTGCTAAAATCTCCGCTGCGTGAAATTCGGGTTTGATTTTGCAATAAACCTTTTCAATCCTACCATCAGGGTCGATCGCGAAGGTCGATCGAGTAATTCCCATAAATTCTTTTCCCATAAATTTTTTGAGTCCGTAACAGCCGTAGGCGGTAGCAACTTCGGCGTTTAAGTCGCACAGCAAAGGAAAAGGCAGTTGATATTTAGCTGCAAACTTAGCGTGAGACGCGGCCCCGTCGGTGCTGACGCCTAGCACTGCAATATTGCGCGCCCGGTATTCGGAGTAAATGTCGCGAAAGCCGCAAGCTTCTTTCGTACAGCCGGGAGTATTGTCCCGAGGGTAAAAATAGAGTACAGCTCGCCGGCCTCGCAAATCTGCAAGGCTGACGACATTGCCTTGCGCGTCGGGCAGGCTGAAGAGAGGAGCTACATCACCGGGATTAATAGTCATTTGTCGTATTTTGTCAAGAGTTTATAGAAATATTCTGGAAGATTAAAAACATTGCGTCCAGATCGAACCCAGATTCCCAGCGACTTGAATCCCGGTGTTCTTTTTTCTGGGTCTTGTACCGGGTGTGCTATGATCATCATCGGTCTAAAATTGAGTATAACTAGCCGACGTAAAAACTTAACTGGATTAGTTGAGTGCGTAGTCACACCTAACGGTGTTGCGGTTTAGGAAAGCTAAATTTGAAGAAAACCTAACTACATAAAGAGAACTGATCAAGTACGGTAGGGCATACCGGAATTTACGCTTGGGGAGAAGACACCTATACTTGGGCGGGAGCAATCCTGTCGCCAGTAAGTGACTTCGCTGAACCAAGAATCTCAGTCACCAAGAGTGCACAGAGTGTCAAACTTAAGAATCCCTGGGCGTGAAAGCCCGGGGACTGTCAATGTTTATTAGTGAGGTCATAATGGCTAAGCGCCGCAATCTCAAGAAAGAGAAGGCACAACGAAATCAAGCATACGCTCGCAAGTTTCGCAAGCGGAGAAATCAAGATATGTTCTCCAACAAGAGAAGACGATTTGACGGCGGCAACGGCGGTGGCATGGGCGCCATGAGCGGCGGCGGCGGCAGAGACAAAGACATGGCTGCTGCTGAAGATTAATTGAGTCAGGCTATCTGCCGAACTTAGAACCAGAGTGGAAAACACGATCGTTCTTTCGTAGAGATAGCCAGCCGGAATTTGTCCAATAATTCAACGATGTTTAGGCGATCCGATCGCGCGCAGCGATAAGTGATTTTCTCACTTGTTCAAACCCGGTACCCCCGTAACTATTGCGAGCCGCCACCACTTGCTGAGGTGCGATCGCGCTGTAAATGTCTGTCTCAAAAGCTGGGTGCAAGTCTTTCCACTCCTCAAGTGTCAAATCTTTGAGGAGTTTGCCCCCCGAAAGGCAAGTTTTGACGACTTTGCCGACAAGGTTGTAAGCTTCCCGGAAGGGAACGCCTTTGGCGGCCAAGTAGTCTGCTACGTCTGTAGCGTTAGAAAAGTCTTCCGTAACTGCCGCCGCGAGGCGATCGCCATTAAACGCGATTCCTTCCCGCAGCAAAATCGTCATTGCTTCCAAGCAACCCTGTACCGTTCTCACGGTATCAAACAAAGCTTCTTTATCTTCTTGCAAATCTTTGTTGTAGGCCAAAGGAAGTCCCTTCACTACTACCAACAAGGCTTGCAAGTTACCGAACACCCGCCCCGCTTTGCCCCGCACCAACTCCGGCACGTCGGGATTTTTTTTCTGGGGCATGATGCTAGAACCAGTAGCGCAGCTATCTTTGAGCGTAATAAATCCAAATTCGTGAGAAGACCACAAAATCATTTCTTCTGACAAGCGGCTCAGGTGTACCATAATCAAGCTGGCAGCAGCGAGAAATTCTATGGCAAAATCTCGATCGCTCACTCCATCTAAGCTGTTAGCATAAACCTTGTCAAATTGCAAGAGTTCTGCCGTATAATGTCGGTCGATCGGGAAAGTCGTCCCCGCCAGCGCGCCGCAACCCAAAGGCGAAATATTCACCCGCTTCGAGATATCGCCGAGGCGTTCCCAATCGCGATCGGACATTTCAAAATAAGCTAACAGGTAATGAGCCAAACTGATCGGCTGAGCGCGCTGCAAGTGCGTGTAACCGGGGATTAAAGTTTCTACGTTAAGTTCTGCAATTTCCAGCAAAACCCCTTGAAATTCTCGCAATTGCGATCGAATTTCGGCGATGCGATCGCGCAAATACAAGCGAGTATCAGTGCCGGCTTGATCGTTGCGCGATCGAGCCGTGTGCAACTTTTTCCCCGCATCCCCCACAATATCCGTCAGCCGCTTCTCTACAGCGAAGTGAACGTCTTCTGCATCAACTCCCGGAACAAAAAGTCCTTGGCGGTATTCGCGGCGGATCTGTTCCAAACCATTGACTAACTGTTCGCCTTCTGCTGCGGAAATAATCCCCGTTTTTGCCAGCATTTTAGCGTGAGCGACAGAACCCGTCAAGTCATACTCAATCAATTCAATATCGAAGCCAATACTAGCATTGAATCGGGCGATCGCCGGGTGCAGTGCCGATTCAAATCTTTGACTCCAAGTTTTTTGTTGTGTTGTCATTGCTCAAGCTAAAACTAGATTATATCTCTCTTGCAGAAGTCTATAAAAACCGGTTTGTAGGAAAGACTTTAGGCCTTCCTCCGGTTTGTAGTCGCGACTTTAGTCCTCCATCCCAAATTCTGCAAGAAAAAACTCAAGTCCTGACTACAAAGTTTTTATACATCTTTTGACCCGAAAAAACTGAAGTCTTGACTACAAAATTGTGAAACTTTTGCTGCATCAGAAAGAAGTGAAGTTTGGGCTACAAATTTTTAAATCCGTTACCGATACCTTCTTCTACAAGAACTCTAACGAAAAATCCCTTTAAAGAACCAGCCCACAAAAATACCTATAAAAAAAGCTCCTATTTGACCACTCGAAACAAAATTGTTCCAAGCTTTCTGGAAATTCGTAAAAATTTCGTAACTTTGACCCAAAAGCACCGTCGAACTCAAATGAGATTTCAAAACTACCACGTGAGCGACATCGTTCCAATTAATCGAACTGGTTAATCCAGCAGTAATTTCCGGGATTAAATTAACTATCATGGTGATTTTCTCCTGCTAAAGGTGTTACCCTAAGTACAACCAGTGTCATGTCATCTTCATTCCGGTTGCCGATGCCGATAAACTGCTGAACCCGATCGAACAAATAATCCAAAATTTCTTCAGAGTGCTGATAATTTTGACAAGCCAACTGAAAAGCCGCAGTCAAATTATCCTCATCAAACCGATCGCCCCTTTGATTAGCAGCATCGGTAAATCCGTCTGTGTAATAAATAATAGTATCTCCTGGCTGCAATTGAATTTGGGCTTCTTGGTAATGCGAATCAGCATCCAGGCCAATTAACATTCCCTCCAAAGTATCGAGCCCAAGAATCGAATTAGTTGCAGCTTGCCACAGCAAAGGCGGGTGGTGAGCAGCATTGCTGTAAGACAAAACGCGAGTTTTCGGGTCATACTCCGAATAAAACAGAGTCACAAAACGGTGGGAATTTTCCAAATCCGCGTGCATAACCCGGTTTAAATGTTGCAAAATTCTCGCAGGCGAGTGGCGGTTCAAAACCTCCGCCCGCAGCATACCCCGTGTCATCGTCATCAACAAGCCCGCCGGCACTCCCTTGCCCATCACGTCGCCGATCACGATGCTCCAGCGACCCTTATCGATTTTGGACTTAAGATTTTTAATTAAGGATGGGGGGTTTCCCCCCTCATTCTCCTTGCCGATCGGGTCATAGTCAGCGGGAATAAAATCATAATAATCTCCGCCGACTCTGCTAGCAGTTTGGCAGCGGGCGGCCACGTCAAGGCCGGGAATTTTCGGACAACTACGGGGTTGCAGCCGCAATTGAATTTCCGCCCCGATTTCTAACTCTCTGTCTAAGCGGTCTTTTTCCGCCAACTTAACAGTAAGTTCGTCTTTGCAAATAGCCACGGCGGTTTGATCCGCCACCAACCGAACTAATTTCTGTCTGCTGGGAGTCCAGAGATATTGCGGATCACTGCTAAAAACATAAAGCCGTCCGCGTTCCAAATTGTTGACTAAAATTGGCGCCCCAAACAAATGAACATCCTGGCCCAAATAACGACCGACTTGCAGGTCTAGACTAGAAGTTTGCCCAGAGGTTTCCGAAAACGATGCAGCAGTAGCGCCCGCACCTGCTGTAGCTTGCCTGGTGGCTATTTCCAGCGCTTTTCGCATATCTTGGCACTGCCGTCCTTCCTGACAATGCAACTGCTGGAACCTGACTTGACCGTTGGGTTTGAACAGCACTAAAGCTCCCCCGTCGGCGTCAGTAACGCGAGTCGCCACCAAAGGCACCAACTCCAAAAATTGGTTGAGATTGTTAAAACTGCGCAGGGCAAATCCCAGCGAACCCAACATATCTTGAACGTTGTGCTGGTATCGGTGCAAACGCGCCACCAGTTCTTTGAGGGCAAATACTGGCGTCGCGTCGGTGGAATTGCGACCCGGAGGGCGGTCAGCAGGTTGAGGTGAGGGGCGAGGCAAAGGCACAGCAGTCATATTAAATTTGTGATTTTCGATCTTAGATGGTAAAGGAAGGATTGAGGACTTACGGGCTACTTGAACAGAAACCCGTTTTTTTTCGAGCAAGTAGTTTGGTTTGAGCAAGTAAGTTGGGCACGCCGGACATGGGTATCAACTTAAGTCTGAAATTCTTAATAAATCTCGTTGATAGCTGAGTCTATATCCCCCTAAATCCACGGCGATTGCTTTACTTGGGGGGCCCAACCGACCGCACCGGCTCCCCGAATCGTTGCGGGGACTATGAATATTTCCTGCCCCCCCACTATCAGGGGGGGGCGCCAGGGGGATTGGGAAGACTGTGTAATCAGACAGCAGACTGATACTAAATTTGAGCTTAATTTGACACGCTAATGACGAGGGCTTTGATCCCAACCAAGTAATAACAGAACGAAGGTATTGTTTCTAGATATTTAGTTTTTACTCGCCACCGGGTGGCGAGCGGCGCAAGTCCTGCGATGGTAGTTTGAGGTTAAGGATTTGAGATTTTGAACCTCTGTATCCGCCTCCAAAAATCGGGACGACCACAGATATCTCATCAATCTAAAATCTAAAATCTAAAATCTAAAATCGAGTAGGGCTTCCACAAATTCGTAACTAGAAAACGGACGCAAGTCTTCGATGCTTTCCCCGACTCCAATAAAGCGGATTGGCAGACCAAGCTGCTGCACTACTGCTAGGGCAACACCACCTTTAGCAGAACCGTCGAGTTTTGTCAATACTACTCCGCTTAATTTTGCCGATTCTGCGAATACTTCTGCCTGTCGCAAACCATTTTGACCCAGTGTGGCATCCAAGACCAGTAGAGATTCTACGGTAGCGCCGGGGGCTTTCTTATCTACAATGCGACGGATTTTACTTAATTCGTCCATCAGATTTTTTTTGTTTTGCAGGCGGCCTGCGGTGTCTACGATCAGCAGTTCTGTGCCTCGGGCGCCTGCCGCGGCGATCGCATCAAACACGACTGCAGCCGGATCGGTATTTTTCCCCTCGTTGGCAATAATTTCAACGCCGCTGCGGGAACCCCAAACTTTTACCTGTTCGACGGCGGCGGCGCGAAAAGTGTCGGCGGCTGCAATTAGGGTTTTGTAGCCGGATTTTTGGGCAATGTGGGCTAGTTTGCCGATCGTCGTAGTTTTGCCCGCACCGTTAACTCCTACGATTAACCAGATGTTAAAGGTGTCTTTTTCCGGGGCAAATGTCAGGCTGTAGGCGGGATTGCCGGCGGCGGTTTCGGCTGTCGGAGCGTCGAGAATGTCGCGCAGGATGCTTTTGAGGAAGGCTAGAGCCTGTTCTGGCGGCAGCACTTCTTGTGTGAGTCTTTCTTGGAGGCGACTGATAATGATGTCGGTGGCTGCGACTCCGACATCGGCTTGCAGCAGCAAAGTCTCAATTTCGGCTACCGCGTCTTGATTGAGCGGGCCTTGACCGACGATCGCCTTTAGTCGATTAATTAAACTGCGGCGGGTTCTTTCTAAGCCTTTCCGCAGTTTTTGCAGCCAAGTGATTTCTTCGACGGATACTTGGTCTGGGCGGCGGCCTTGACTGGCTAAGATTTCTGATGACCACAGGAAGCCTTCGTCAAAGGCGAAACCGGGAATTTCTTCGATAATTGCCGCTCTCTCGGCGGCGGCTGCAATTGCATCTGGTTCTTCAATTGCAGTTTCTTTGAGGCGTTCGATGCGCTCCATGCGATCGGCCTGAGCTCTGGCCCAAAACGGCAGGGCTTCGGCTGCTTCGCCCTCGGATGCGAGTGATTCGGTTTCTACAACCTCTGTTGCAGGTTCGGCAATTTCTATATTTTCTGCTGTAACTTCTAATTGTTGAGCAATAGGTGCAATGTTGATCGCCCCGGCTGTTGGTTGCAGAGTTTCTGCAATTTCTGCGGGCGTTGCTGCATCGAGTTCCGAAACCTCGGTAGCTTCAACTGTTGCTGGTGCTGCAACTTCTGGAACTTCTGCAACAGTTGGTGCTGTGGGTGCTGGTTCAAGTTCGATCGCACCCGTTGCTTTAATGATGGCTGGTTCTGCAACTTCTGCAACTGTCGCGATTTCTGCTTCGGCTGCTGGAACTTCAGCCTCTGCTGTCTCGGAAACTTCTGTTTCGGGTTTTTGCTGTTTTTGAATATTTTTGTAAGCAGCTTTTGCCCAATTGAGATAATCTTCGGCTACAGCGTCCGAGCTTTGGTCTGCTGTTGCATCTGTTTGAGGCTCAACCGGTGCGGATTGTGTCGCCTCATCTGGGGTTTGTTCGGAGGGAGTTTCTGGTTCAGAAGATCCGCTTTCGCTGTACTGGCGACGAAACCAATTAAAAACCATAGGAAATTGGGGAATAGAGAGTAGTTATTAGTCATTAGTCCTAAGTCCTTAGTGTAGAGCGGATTGCGGATTGCCAATCACTAATGACCAATGACTGCTGACTAATGACTGCTGACTAAGGACTACTGACTAACAACTTCTGCGTTGATTTTATCGACTACTCGGCGGAGGACTCCGTTGATGAAGCGATGTCCTTCGTCGCCGCTGTAGCGTTTTGCCAGTTGGACGGCTTCGTTGACGCTGACTTGTTCGGGTAAGCCGAGATAGATGATTTCGGCGATCGCGATTCTCATGATATCTCGATCGATCCGGGCTAAGCGTTCTATTTGCCAGTCTACCAGCGCTTCCGAGAGCAATTCATCAATTTGAACACGGTTGGCGCTGACTTTCGTCAGGATTTGCAAAGCATAGGTGCGGACATCTTGCTGGTTGGCTAGCTGGATCAGTTCTGGAAACTCCATTGCTGAACCGAGACGGTTGATTGCGGTTTGGGTGAGTTCGACTGCTTCCCGCACCATTGTTCTAGCACTTTGTATATCGGCAGCGCGGATTTCGCTGGCAAGCAGTTTGTCGCTACTCCGCTGCACTTCGGATGCTGCTGTTTCTAGGGCTTCTTGAACTTCTGTTGTCAGGGCACGGATGGCGGCGATGAGAACATCTTGCAGTTTCTTGGCTTCTAAGAGTTCTGGATTCGTCGGCAGTTGGCTGATGCCGAGGAGTGCGAGTTCGCGTGCTGTTTCGCGGGCTTTTTTCATAATTTTTAGATAGGAATTGAGAATTTAGGAAGTTAGGAATTGTTGAGATTGCTAGGTGCTGGTTGAAAGCATAGACTTGGACTTTAACAGAAAAACTCGCAAAAAACCTGCCCTCGGTCACGATTGTTTGTGGGCAGGTTTTGGACAAATATTATCTGTTATTGGGAAGGTTTACGGCTTAGGGAAATCTAGACAACGCTACCCAAAGGCTGTCGGCTGGCTCAGTAGACTTTTTGCATAAGTCTTTGATTGATAAGTCAACCGCAGATGTAAGGCAGATTAACACAGATAAACGCAGATAATTTCCTGAATAGTTTGTGAATGAGTGCAATTGCTCGTCTAGTCTTCTTCGACTGGGACAGCCTGGTATCTTGATTCGGATACCAAGGGTTCGAGTGTTTTGCCCTTAATATTTTCGGGGGTTACTGCAATTGAGTTGTTGGGGTTGACGATGCCGCCAGAGATGATGACTTTAAAAGCATCTTCGATCGACATTGACAAATTGACTAAATCTGCTTCGGGGACGATAGCGTACCATCCGGTAGTGGGGTTCGGAGTGGTGGGGATGAAAATGCCGATCGGGGTTTCACCGGAAAGATGAGGCGGGATATCGTTAGTCTCGATCGTACCGGTCACAAATGCTAAAGTCCAGATTCCCCGCCGGGGATATTCCACTAACACCACGCGGCGAAATTTGTCGTTTGAGTTGAGGATGGTTCCCAGCAGTTGTTTGAGGGTTTTGTAAACCGAACCGGCTAGGGGAATTGCCTGCAACACCCGTTCGCCAAAGTCTAGCAGCCACTTGCCGAAAATGTTGCGGGCCATTAAACCGATGAGTAAGATACTCAGCAGGGGTACAGCCAGCCCTACTAAAAGATTTAGCAGATTCACCAAAATCGGGTGGAGTCCGTCAAAAGGGTTGATCTGCTTGGGAATTTTGGTGAGAAAATTGATGACCCAACTGGCGACGGTAATTGTCAGCCAGATGGTGGTAGCTAAGGGGATCACTACCAATAGTCCTGCGATCAGGTCGTTTTTTAAGTCTTGTTTGATGCGTTGGAGCACGGCGGGTCAAATCTCCTCGTAACTGGTTGCCAATAACCTGAATAAACCTGAGACTAAAGCAACTGCACGGGCTTTACTGGAATTGACATACCCCTGCCTAAAGGCGAGGGGATTCTTGATTCGCAGGGATTCCAATGAATTTACCCTCGGCAAGCATCTTGACCGTATGCCCTACGGCTGCAAGTCCTCTAATTAGAACTACTTGAGCGGCTGCAACATCTCTGTCCGTTGTATAGCCACAGTTCGAGCATGAATGAGTACGCTCATCAAGCTGTTTTTTTCCTGTCTCTGCTAGACAATTGGGGCAAACTTGACTCGTCTTATGAGCGCTTACCTTTTGAAAGTACACGCCATATTTCAAACAAGTTTGCTCTAGGATTGTGAAGAACTGACCCCAGCTTGCGTCTAAGCAATGTTTCCCTAGCATCGCCCTAGACAGCCCTATCAGATTCAGATCCTCAACGAAAATCATTCCCACATTTTGACAGATTTGATGAGATAATTTACGATGCCAATCCTTCCGACTGTTAGCAACGTATTCATGCAGTTTGGCGACTTTATTTTGAGCTTTACGCCAATTGTTAGAACCTAGTTTTTTCCGACAGACACGTTGTTGCAGCAATTTAAGCTTGCGTTCTGCGTCTTTAAAAAATCTTTGGCGGTTGACTAAAAGACCGTTAGAAGTTGCTAAAAAATTAGTTAGTCCAACATCAATTCCGATACCTTCACCGTGGGGCATTAGATTGGGTACTGAAACGTCCCATTGTAGGGTTAACATCACGTACCAACCGCTAACCCTACGGACTATCCTTGCTTGCTTAATCGTTGCACCATCAGGGATAGTCCGTGATTGATGAAACTTAACCAAACCAATTTTAGGGAGCTTCACCGCTTGATTTTGGACGGGGTTAACCCCCAATTGTGGGAACACAAACGATCGCATTCTTCTTGCTTTCTTAAAGCGGGGGAAACCGTGTTTTTGTTCCCACATACTCACAAACGCTTTTTCAAGCCTTTTCAGTGTTTGCTGTAGGACGTGTACTTGGACGGCAGCCAAAGTGGGTATGTTTGCCCTAGCCGTAGTTAAACTTTTGCACTGGCTTGCATAAGTTGGTCGTTTTGTTTCGGCCCGAATGATGAACTCAGATCGGATAGAGCAAGCGTTAATTCGACAACTACGAGACTCAAACCAATGTTTACGTTCTGCCAATGCGTAGTTGTATACGCGACGGCATTGTTCTAGCCAATCTTCAAAGATTGCTATTTGTCCTGCCGTTGGTTTGAGTTTGAATTCGTAGACTAAATGAAACATTTGCTCTATCCTCCTACCTGATTCTACCACAACCATGACCGAACGTAGGAACGCTTTTTCAAGAAGTGTAATTAAAGCCGTCCTAAAAGGACGGGGCTTGCACCCAAATTCCCAGTCACCATAGACGATCGTCTTCAACTCTGCTAAACCCGGCCCTTCTGACAGGGAAGAGTTAGGGATCGGCGGTGCTGTACCTATATTTTAAAGAATTATTGCAAGTTGGCGCTTGCTTTTAATATATGCAGGCTGTACAGCCGCTGACCCTATTGTATATTTTAAGACAGTTTGGGTCGGGTTCAAGCAATAAGCCGATCGGTCAGAGGATGCCTGGGGTGCAAGTGTAGCGAGTCCAGAGGAAATTTTTTGTGATTTGTATAGGAAATTAATTGGTCGATCAAGCTTTCTCAGATTTTCGGCTGGGTGGCACTTCGTTCTACAGAATTCAGCGGAACCTATGCAGGTTGAGTGCAGTGTCTATGCAAAAATATATCTCTGGATAGATGCACTGTGACTATTCTTTACTATATTGACGGTGATTTTTGATGAGCGACAGCGATAAACAAGGCAACAGTTGCCTACCATGCAAGTGTTGCATGATAGGCAAATCCGGCAAAAAGTAAAGCAGACATACCAGCAACTTTGACTTTTTTTGACACGATTGATCGATATTCAGGAAATAAGGGCAGAATTCAAGCGAATTCGAGCTTGAGAGGAGCGGCAAAGCAATATAGAATTAACTCGGGCATCACTACAAAAAAAATAATCTGCCAAACGAGGTAGCAGTAGTTAGTAGCAAGCGAGATAAATTACTACATATCTAGTTGTTTCTAGCCAGAAGCGCGAAACTATTTGTTCAACAGCGTAAGCTGTTCCACATTTAAACTGCATTATTTGTGGTCTATACCCCATACTGTAAGGGGTTCAGGCAAGAAATTTAAATGACTAACAGCGTATAGCTGAACTGCTGCATAGAAGCAAGACTCCAGCGGTGCCGATTCCTTGGAAGCCGACGACAGTTAAGGAAAAACAAGTGTACTAGCCAATCAAGTCAAAGCGGGGATTCACCTCGCGGCAAGCAGCAATAGACTTGATTAGAAGTTAGGATTGAGATCTGAATGCTCAACTCATGAAACCAATTGATTTTTACATTTTTTTATGCCATTCAAAACGCAAAACTTTTTTTTGGGCTTTACTTAAAGCCGCAGCCCGTCAAATTTTGTATCCGATAATTAATATTTAAGTAAAAGGAATTTTTGTGAAAACGCTCAGTATCCTCTTAGTAGAAGACAGTCCCCTAGATGCCGAACTGATTGAGGCATATCTAATGGATGGCGGACTCCAATTTTCTCTGGTGTGTGTGGAAACTCGCGAAGACTTTGCCACGGCGCTCGAAAAACAACGTTTTGACATTATTTTGGCAGATTATATGCTGCCTTGTTTTAACGGGATAGCTGCACTGGAAATCGCCCGCGCTACTTGTCCGGAAGTGCCGTTTATTTTTGTGTCGGCTACTTTGGGCGAGGAAGTGGCAATCGAAACTTTGAAAAGCGGCGCTACTGATTATGTTCTCAAACGCGGTTTGATGCGCTTGGTGCCGTCAATTCAGCGAGCACTGCGGGAAGTTCAAGAACGGAGCGAGCGCAAGCAAGCCGAAGCACAGCAGCAGGAAAGCGAAGCTCGATTTCGGATTATGGCAGATACCGCGCCGGTGATGATTTGGATGTCGGACACTGACCAACTTGGCGATTACTTTAACAAAGTTTGGCTGGAGTTTACCGGTAGAACTTTGGCGCAAGAAATGGGCACGGGTTGGATGGAAAACTTGCACCCAGATGACTTGCCAGAATCTCTGGATATTTACCAAAAAGCCTTCAAAGCTGGCAGCGAGTACCGGCTCGAATGCCGCCTGAGACGCTATGACGGGGAATACCGCTGGGTTTTGGGTACAGGCGTACCCCGGTACAGGCCCGATCGCACTTTGGCAGGTTACATCGGTTCTTACATCGATATTAGCGATCGAAAACAGGCAGAACAAGAACGCGCTGCCGCTTTGTCCCGCGAACAAGCAGCGAGGTTCCAAGCAGAAGAAACTGCTCAAGCGCTGCAATCGGCAAACGATCAAATTACTAACATTCTAGAAAGCATTACCGATGCTTTTATAGCTGTTGATTTAAATTGGAACTATACCTATGTTAACCAGAAAGCGATTGAGCTGTTAGGCAGACCAAAAGCCGAGTTGATCGGTAAAAATTTTGGGGATATATTTCCCTGGGCCGTCGATTTACCGTTGTACAAAATCGCTACCAAAGCATTAGCAGAAAAGGTAACGGTGGAGTATGAAGAATTCGTGCCGTTATGGAATAAGTGGTTGAAGGTGCGTTTTTATCCTTCCGATTCTGGTTTGTCGGCTTACATCCAAGACGTTAGCGATCACAAGCAAACAGAAGCTGCACTCCAAGCTAGCGAAGAAAAGCTGAGAATGTTAGCCGAAGCTAACTTGATGGGAATTATCTTCGGGGATGTCAACGGCGGTATCATGGAGGCCAACGATGAATTTTTGCGGATAGTTGGTTACACGCGGGAACAGTTGCAGCGCGGTGAATTAAACTCGATTGAGATCACGCCGCCGGAGTACCAGTCTATCGACAAGAACGGGATGGCAGAGGCACAAGCAACGGGGGTTTGCACTCCCTACGAAAAGGAATTCTGGAGGAGAGACGGCAGCCGGATTCCGGTGTTGATCGGATATGTTTTGCTCGCCCAAAAGCGGCAAGAATCTGTGGCTTTTATTCTCGATTTGACGGTTGGCAAGCAGTTGGAAAGAGAACTGCATGATCGAGCCGAGGAATTGGCGCGGGCGAACCGAATTAAAGACGAGTTTCTGGGAACTTTGTCCCATGAATTGCGGACGCCGCTGAATGCGATGCTGGGATGGGCACAACTGCTGCGAAACCGCAAGTTTGACGAAAAAACGACTGTTCGGGCTCTGGAAACGATCGATCGCAATACACGCTCGCTGGCAACTCTGATCGAGGATTTGTTGGACGTGTCCCAGATTATTACCGGCAAACTGTCGCTGAATTTGCGGTGGGTGGATGTGATTTCGACTGTTGAGGCTGCGATCGATACTCTCGCGCCCGCGATTGCTGCCAAAAATATTGAAATTGTGACGGATTTCGACCCAACTGCGGGGCGGATTTTGGGCGATTCCGGTCGCTTGCAGCAGGTAGCGTGGAATTTGCTGTCGAATGCGATTAAGTTTACTCCCGATGGCGGACAGGTGAGGGTGGGGGTGCGGAAGATGGAGAGGACTTTTGCCCGCGAGGAATCCGCTTGCTGTAAAAAATTGTCGCTCGCTAGTGTGGAAATTGAGGTCAGCGACACGGGACAAGGGATTTCAGAAGAGTTTTTACCGCACGTTTTCGATCGGTTCAGCCAAGCTGACAGCTCTATAAGGCGATCGTACAACGGATTGGGTTTGGGTTTGGCCCTAGTGCGGCATTTTGTGGAAATGCACGGGGGGACGGTGCAAGCTGAATCGGCCGGGAAGGGAAAAGGCTCGAGGTTTTTAGTGAAATTGCCAATTCAACAGCATCATTGCGACGGCGGAGTGTCTGTTGCCGGACTTGGGGAGTTGGCGATTCCTCAAACCCCGGCGCGAGCCCGTGTAAAGGAGGCTTTTGTCAGCAGCAATCTTTCTGGAGTACGGGTGTTGGTGGTCGATCTCGACGCGGATTCCCTGGATTTTGCCTGTACAGTGCTCGAAGATTGCGGGGCCCAGGTGGAGACTGCTACCTCTGGAATGGCTGCCCTGGATGCGATTGAAAGGCTGAATCCGGATGTGTTGGCGATCGATATCGAGATGCAGGCCCCTGATGGAGAGGCTCTGCTGCGGCAAGTGCGATCGCTCGTGGTGGACAGGGAAATTCCGGCGTTGGCGTTCACGGCGGTTGGTAGGGTAGAGGAACGGGTACGGGCACTGCAGCAAGGTTTTCAAATTTACGTGCCCAAGCCGATCGAGCCTGCTGAGTTGGTGGCGGTGGTGGCAAGTTTAGCGGCGCGATCGAACGATTTTAGATTTTAGATTGAGTGCGTTTGCAAACTTTGAGGACGGATGTCGTGACTACAAACCAATTTTCTTGCATTCGAGCGATCGGATAATAATTCTTAGGACTAAGGTCAACTGGTCGATTAAACAAAAATATGTAGTTGCGCTTGTCCGCTCTTAGGAATGAGAATTAAATAACCTGCAATGCGTGATTGTTCTTGTGGGATGGGCCTGAAAGCCCGTCCCTTATAGACGGGCTTTCAGGCCCATCCCACAGGCTTATGCAAATTATTTAATTCACGATCATTAGCTTAGAAAATAGCGTACAAGCCCAACTACATACTTAAAATTCAAGCTTTATTCGTGACAGTTGGCCTTAGTCCTAATCCTGCCGAAAAACTTTTTTTACTATAAATTAGACTTAGAGCTAATTTGTCAAGTCCCAAAAGTTATAAATTTAATTTAGGTCACAGTGTGTAGTTTTTGATACTGATAGCAGTTTCTAAAAGGAATACAACTGTAGACAAGTTCCAAACCATGATAATCATCAGTAGTCCGACTTCTCAAATCTAAAATCTAAAATTGTATGAGGTTCAGGGACGATCGCCCTTAACAGTCTCTCCTGAAATATCAAGTTCAGCAATTAGCTGCTTCATTAGACAAGATTGCAAAAGTCCTTTTAATCAAATTTTCGGACGCTGCTCAAAGCCATCCCACAAGAAAAAAAAATTTGTGGGATGGCTTTGAGCAGCGTCCTAATTATTTTTGCAAGAGGTCTATTAAGCATGACTCTTAGCTACGATTAACCTAATTTGTCATACCCCAAAAGATATAAATTTAATTTAAGTCAAAGTTTTTAGCTTTTGAGCACAGGTGCAGGGCCGATCGCCCCCAACACTATTTCCTCAAATATCAAGTTCAGCAACAAGATGCTTCATTAGAAAAATATTCGGCCGGCGTAAATGCTTCTAACACTCCTCTATTGCCCGCCGTGCAAGGATTTTTTGGTTCTTGGATCTGGACTGGGTGCCCGCTTTCCACTATCGACGGCTAGATACCAATTGCACCCGGCCGGCATCCATTTCATCCATTAATAACTCTAAAGCCTCATAATCAATATCCGAGATGTACCCCAAACGGGTGAGCTCGTAGTTGATTTCGTTTTCAATGTCAGGCGTCAACTGCTTAATGTAGAGGGCTTTTTCTACAAGTTGACGAATAGCATGAGTTGCTTGCATAGTAAGTCGGAGAACTCCGTACAGTTTAATTTTCCTCTGAAGTGTCGATCAAACAGGTGATCTAGATCAGAACTAATAAGTGATTTAAATTACATTGTTCAGTTTTATCTAACAGCTAGGGCAAAGTCGATCGCAATTTTTAGAGTTACCAAGACTTGCGCCTGCTGGCATTAATAAAAAATAGTATAGTAGCTTACGTTTCCTGCCCAAATCTTACGCAAAATTTCATAAAAAAGAGTCAATAAATAAAGATTCAGTAAAATTACTGAAAACAACTGGTCGGTTTCCCTCCGAGCAAGTTAGGCTCAGTGTTATCAAGTAGGTTTAGGCTTACAACCTTCTAGCACAGTAGTTGAAAATACACAGCAACCATAGGTTTGAAATATGCAGACACTTCTTGCCCAGAAACCAATTACGGTGATTCGACCCCTAGACTACCTGAATGCAGCCACCTGCGGAGAATTCGACGTACAACTAACGACAGCAATTGCAGCCCCTGGGGTTGTAGCGCTACTTGTAGATTTGGGCGCAGTCACATTTATTGACAGTGCCGGTTTGATGGCATTGGTTTCCGGCCTGAAGCAGGCGAAAAAAATGGGGCGCAGGTTTAGTCTTTGCTCAGTTTCCGCCGGGATTAGGATGGTTCTGGAACTCAGCCAACTCGATCGAGTGTTTGAGATATTTGAAAATGTCGATAGCTTTGAGGCCGAAAACTCCTGTTTCAGTTGACAGTTGACAGTTGACAGTTGACAGTTGACAGCTTGCCCTCCGAGCGAATGGGTGCTCCCAAAATTTTAGACTTTTGTTCCTGCTCCTTGGATTCAATGCTGCAAGTCAATTCTTCAATTCTTCAATTCTTCAATCTAAAATCGACTGACTGTCGTTGGCGTGTTGGCAGATTTTAAGGTAGGCTGCTTAAGAGTCGCAAATATGAGAGCGAGTCGAGCCGTGGCAGTAAAAGTCGAAGAATTACTTACAGCAGAAATTAATCAGCCTGCTCGTTATCTGGGAAACGAGTTGGGGGCTGCACACAAGCCTTGGGATGCAGCGTCTGTGCGCTGGGTGCTCACTTACCCAGAAGTGTATGAAGTTGGTGCTTCCAATCTGGGGCACATCATCCTTTACAATATTTTGAACGCAGGGCCGAGACAGTTGTGCGATCGAGCTTATTTGCCCGCACCAGACTTGGCAGCAAAACTGCGATCGACTCAAACTCCCCTGTTTGCAGTAGAATCCAGGCGATCGCTCACAGAATTTGATATTCTGGGCTTCAGCCTCAGCTACGAACTCGGAGCAACAAACATTCTGGAAATGCTGGATTTAGCCGGCATTCCCCTAACTTGGAAAGAAAGAGCCACAAATGCCCAAAATGGCGCAGATTTGCCGCTGATTTTTGCTGGCGGGCAAACAGCAACTTCCAATCCCGAACCCTACGCGGACTTTTTTGACTTCATCGCTTTGGGAGATGGAGAAGAGTTGCTGCCAGAAATTGGCTTGATTTTGGCAGAAGGCAAAGCTAATAATTTGAGCCGAGAAGCATTGCTGCTGGATTTAGCGCAAATTCCCGGCGTTTATGTCCCGCAATTCTACGATATGGCGGCCGACGGTTCTGTTCATCCCAATCGCCCGCAAGTTCCAGAACGAATTCTGCGCCGCGTGGCGACTCCCATACCAGCTTATTCGATCGGCCTGGTTCCCTACGTCCAGACAGTACACGACAGACTGACAGTAGAAATCCGCCGGGGATGCACCCGCGGGTGTCGCTTCTGTCAGCCGGGAATGCTGACTCGCCCCGCGCGCGATGTCGAACCGCAGCAAGTCGTAGAGGCGATCGAAGAAGGCATGAAAGCCACCGGGCACAGCGAGTTTTCCCTGCTTTCCCTGAGTTGTTCCGACTATCTGGCACTCCCAGCAGTCGGGATGGAAATCAAAAATCGCCTGAAAGATAAAAATATTTCTCTGTCTCTACCCAGCCAGCGGGTTGACAGATTTGACGATAATATTGCCGACATTCTCGGCGGTACGCGACAAGGCGGTTTGACTTTTGCGCCGGAAGCTGGTACGCAGCGGATGCGCGACATCGTTAACAAAGGTTTGACGAATGAAGAATTGCTCCGGGGTGTCAAAACTGCGGTCGATCGCGGCTGGGATAAAATCAAGCTGTATTTTATGATCGGTTTGCCCGGAGAAACAGATTTTGATGTGCTGGGCATTGCCGAAACGGTTCGCTGGCTGCACAGGGAATGCAGGCTACAGGGCCGGCGGGGACTGAATTTTAACTTGACAATTTCAAATTTTACGCCTAAGCCTCACACTCCTTTTCAGTGGCACTCGGTTTCTACTGCTGAGTTTTCCCGCAAGCAAAGACTGCTCAAGGGAGAATTTCGGGGGATGCGCGGCGTCAAGGTGAATTACACTGATGTGCGGATTTCGGCAATGGAGGATTTTGTCGGAAGGGGCGATCGACGTTTGGGCGCTGTAGTCCGCCGCGCTTGGGAACTTGGCGCGGGTATGGATGCGTGGTGGGAAAGCTTGGATCAGGCTTACAAAGCTTGGACTCAGGCGATAGATGAGTCGGGCCTTACCTGGAAATACCGCCAAGTTGAAAGCGGCGAGTGGAATCTGTTTGACAAGGAAGAGGAGAAGGAAGAGGAGAAGGAAGAGGAGAAGGAAGAAGGAAGTTCGGCAACGGATTCTGTAACGGATGTAACGGATGTAACGGATGGAAGTCGGATGGAAGTCGGAAGAATGAATAAGGAAGATTTTCCCACATCTCCCACTCTCCCCCTCTCCCCTTCCCCCCCTCTCCCCCTCTCCCCCTCTCCCCTTCCCCCCCTCTCTCTTGATCAGGCCCTGCCTTGGGATCACTTAGATACGGGAATAGACAAAAACTGGCTTAAAATTGACTTGCAAAAGGCTTTAGAAGCAGCGACGGTTCCCGACTGTTCCTTTGAAGGGTGTTCGCGCTGCGGGGTTTGTGGCACGGATTTCGGACACAATGTGGTTGTGGATGCGCTGCCAATTCCTGAGTTTGCTGGGGAGTTTGTGCCGAATACCGAGCGGAAACAGCGTTTTCGGGTTTGGTTTGGAAAGGTGGGCGATATGGCTTTGGTTGGTCATTTGGATTTGATCCGATTGCTTGATCGAGTTGTCCGCAGGGCCGATTTGCCGATTTCGTTTACCGGTGGCTTTCACCCGAATCCTCGGATTTCTCTGGCAAATGCTCTGCCTCTGGGCGTTACCAGCACTGGGGAAATTGCCGACTTTGAGCTCACTGAGTCGATCGATATTGAGAGTTTTCGGGAAAAGTTGGCCGCTAAGCTGCCGGAAAATATTCCGATTTACAAGGTTGAGCCGATCGATCTTAAGGCTCCTTCTGCTAACCAGTTGTTGGAAGCAGCGGAGTACCTGATTACTGTTGCTGTAGCGGGTGTGGTGGCAGAAAATGGCGAATGTGACCGGGAAAATTCTGCTCCTGTCTGCGTCGCGGATAATGCTAACTGGGAAGATTGGGTCAAGACGATCGCCGAAACCGAGGCTTTTTGGCGGGTGCATACTACTAAGTCGGGAAAGACGCAGAATGTCAATTTGCGCGATCGGCTGCACAAACTAGAACTTGTAGAGCAGAAACCAGACAGCAGCACCTCTGCTAGGAGTGCTACATCCGAAGGTAGAGCCGTCTTGCGTTTTACCGGCAGTTGTCGCAGCGACGGCAACTTGCTAAAGCCAGAACATATTGTTTTCATGCTCGAACAAGTCAGCCAGCAGGAAATTCAGCTTCTGCAGGTTGAGCGTAGTCAGCTAATCCTAGGTTATGGTTAAGATAGGGAAGCCGTGGTGGAATATTTCACCTTCGGCTCTCGATCGGGATGTGTCGCTTACGCTATAATTGCTTGTTATGGAAGCTGCGGTGGCTTGAGCGCTTTAGTCGCTCGTCGCTAATAGTCAACCAGCAACGCGGGCTGGGTGCAAATTGCTTCTGTTCAAGATTTCAAGCCTTTTTGTACATTCACGGGCTAAATCTAGCGTCAAACCGGCAGGAGCGGGGCATGAACCAAATTTAGCGATTAATTTCGACCGATCGACTGGTTGTCGATCGTCGGCTTACTCAAAAATCTCACGGTTCAAGCCCCAGAGCAGGTATTCAACAATAGATGTTTTTGACCCGTCAAAAAACGGAGATAAGCCCCCGACTTAAGTCGTGGAGAACCAAAAATTTTAGATTTTAGACCATAGTTCAAGCTCCCAGATTCATCTGCCCTTGTAAATCTAAAATCTAAAATCTAAGATCTAAAATCTAAAATCGACTGACGAGGTTTTAGGGTTGGCAGGGGCGGAGGTTGCAGTCAAATGCCAATCTGGGGGTATGTTGAGTGCGATCGCGCAAGAATTCAACAAAAGTCTAGGCGCTTTCACTCCTACTTACTTTCGCTCAAAACCAGCCCTCAAACAACACGCAAGCGGAGTTATCAGTTCGTAGTGTTAAGTTGTGTGTTAAGAAATTGGTACGGTGTCAATGAATTTATTCGCTGAGTTCAAAGGAAGAGTTGTAAGTGTTGAATTTTGAGTATTGATTTCGCAATTCTCAACTCAAATCTCAATATTGCTAACTCGATAAAAGCCTCCTTATTTCTATCTCTCAGATTTATCTGCTGAGCATAACTCATAACTATGTACGGGCGGGTTTAACTACTTTATCTGTAACAGTTAACAGTGAACAGTCAACAGTTAACAGTGAACGGTCAACAGTTAACTTTCCTTCCACCCTGCACCAACTCACAGCTAATAACTCTTCAAGCTACTACTAATTACAGTCTAAGTCAGAGGCACTATGAGTGCGTAAGTGTCTCTAACTTGCTGCCAGTTTTTTGAGGAAATTGAATGACAAAGCAGATAGTTATAGCAGAGCAGCATCGCATTGCTGCCGTCTTTTCAGAAGATCAAATCCAAGAACTTGTGGTAGCCACAGGCAGCCACCAAGTCAGTGACATTTACTTGGGAATTGTTGAAAATGTACTCCCTGGGATAGATGCGGCATTCGTCAATATTGGCGATCCAGAACGTAACGGGTTCATGCACGTCACAGACCTCGGCCCGCTGCGCCTTAAACGCTCGGCAGGAGCAATTACAGAACTCCTGACCCCCCAGCAGAAAGTGGTGGTACAGGTGATGAAAGAACCGACGGGCAGCAAAGGCCCCCGGCTGACAGGCAACATTACTCTGCCGGGCCGCTATTTGGTACTGATGCCCTACGGCAGGGGAGTCAATCTCTCGCGGCGGATCAAGTCGGAAGCCGAGCGCAACCGCCTCAGAGCCCTGGCTATTTTGGTGAAACCGGCCGGGATGGGGCTGCTGGTACGCACTGAAGCTGAAGGGATGACGGAAGAAGCGATCATGGAAGATTTGGAAGTCCTCCAAAAACAGTGGGAAGCCGTTCAACTCGAAGGCGGTACTTCGCGGGCGCCGGCACTGCTCAACCGGGATGACGATTTTATCCAGCGGGTGCTCCGAGATATGTTCAGCGGTGACGTGAATCGGATTGTGGTGGACTCGCAAAATGGAATTAAGCGGGTGAAGCAGCAGTTGATGAGCTGGAACGGCGGTAAACTTCCTGCGGGAGTTTTGATCGACCACCACCGAGAGCGCGCCTCGATTTTAGAATTTTTCCGCGTTAACGCTGCGATTCGAGAAGCCCTCAGACCAAGGGTTGATTTGCCTTCGGGTGGTTATGTGATTATAGAGCCGACTGAGGCGCTGACGGTGATCGATGTCAACTCTGGCTCGTTTACTCGATCGGCGACGGCTCGGGAAACTGTACTCTGGACAAATTGCGAAGCAGCCACGGAAATTGCTAGACAACTGCGGTTGCGGAATATTGCCGGGGTGATTATTGTTGACTTTATTGACATGGAATCCCGCCGCGATCAGTTGCAGGTGCTGGAACATTTCAATAAAGCTCTCAAAGCTGACAAGGCTCGGCCGCAAATCGCTCAACTGTCGGAATTGGGACTGGTAGAACTCACCCGCAAGCGCCAAGGTCAAAATATTTACGAGTTGTTCGGCCACAGTTGCCCTACTTGCAGCGGGTTGGGTCATCTGGTGCAACTCCCTGGGGAAGAAGACTTCGCCGCAGCGGTGCGGGAATCGGGCGATCGCACTGTTGCTTCCTCGAACCGCGTTATGTTGAATTTGCCAGAAGGATTGGAACGCCGCAGCTTGACGCCTGTGGCGGCTGCAACTCCCGCACCAGTGCGGGAAGAACGCCCCCCCGAACCTGCTCGGGCTGCTTGGGAACCTCAAAGCGAAAGTTTGGATTTTGAGACTGGCAGCAACGCCTCATCTTTGGACTTGCTCAACCATCCCAGCTATCAGGATTTGGGGAACGGAACTAGACGCCGCCGTCGCCGCCGGATTGGCGAAGAGCCTTTTGCTCTCCCGGCGGAGGAGGAACCGGTACGCAGCAAGTTGCGGCTGCCGAATACTTCGAGTGCGCCCGTCGCGGATACGCGCTCTGAGTATTTGGCACCCCCGGGCATCCGGGCGGCTTCGGAGGGCTTCGGGCTGGTGAATATGGCGACTGTTGGCAGGCGCGAGGATTTCGATCGCGTGCGTCCGGCTAAGTCTGAGTTGATGAAGCCGATGGTGGAGCCTCCAGAGGTGATTTCGGTGGAAATGACGGCGGAGGAGCAGGATGTTTATGCTCTGATGGGGGTTTCTCCTTTGGTGCTTACTGATCGCAGCGTGAAAAATCCTAAGAATGCGATCGTTTCGGTGACTCTCCCGGGAGCGGCCCCGAACAAGCAGCCTTTCGAGCAGCTCGAATTTGAATTTGAAGCGACGACGCCTCCACAGAATGTTGAGGAACGGGATTATTATCCAGAAAGGTCGGTAGTTGAGCCTGTTTTTTCTGAGGATGAGGATGATGATGATGATGATGATGCCCAAATTTATGGCGAGAGTTTGATCGACGAAACTGATGATTTTGATCAGATGGAGGAACCCAGCGATGTGATGGATGAATCCTATGAGCCGATCGAATCCTATGAGCCGATCGAACTCAATGAGCCGATCGAACTCAATGAGCCGATCGAACTCAATGAGCCGATCGAACTCAATGAGCCGATCGAATCGAGCGAACCCGAAGAACCTGCTATCAACCGCCGTCGCCGCCGTCGCTCATCTGCCCTTTTGGACGAATAATTATGAAGGAAGAGGGAAGAAGGAAGAAGGAAGAAGGAAGAGGGAAAAAGGAAGAGGGAAAAAGGAAGAGGGAAGAAGAAAGAGGGAAGAAGAAAGAGGGAAAAAGGAAGAACTAGAAATTTTTACTCTCTTCCCATCTTTCCATCTCCCCCTCTCCCCATCTCCCTCTCTCCCCCTCTCCCCATCTCCCTCTCCCCCCATCTCCCCATCTCCCTCTCTCCCTCGAATAATTGCAGGTGTAGATGAAGTAGGAAGAGGAGCTTTGTTCGGGCCGGTGGTGGCTGCGGCCTGCATTTTGCCCGACGAGGTTCTCGATGAATTGGTAAGTTGCGGGGTGCGCGACAGCAAGCAGTTGAGTGCCACAGCCCGAAGTCGGTTAGCTATAAAAATCCGGGCTGTGGCGGTTGACTGTCAAATTGGTGCGGCTTCGGTGCGGGAGATCGATCGCCTCAATATTTTGCAGGCTTCTTTGTTGGCGATGAAACGGGCGATTTTGAAGTTGAAGGTTACTCCTGATTTGTGTTTGGTTGATGGGAATCAAAGGATTCCCAATTTGGCGATCGAGCAAGAGACGATGATCAAGGGTGATGCGCGATCGATTCAGATTGCCGCCGCTAGCATTGTCGCCAAAGTTTGGCGCGATGAATTAATCTTGCGGATGGCTGTTAAGTATCCCGAATATGACTTGACAAACAACAAAGGATATGGCACAAAAAAACATAAATTGGCTTTAGAACGTTGCGGTGTGTCTGTCTTTCATCGGGTGTCATTTAGTCCTTGCCGATAATCTTAAAATAGCGGTGGAAAACTTAGCTAATTCCAGCGCGAGTATATAAAATTTGAAAAACCAAGAATTTCAGATTAATAGTCCTGGGTGTATAAATTCAATTCTGTAGGATGCACAATGCCCACCTTACCGCTTCAGCCTCCGGTAGCATCTATAGAATCTTTGGTAGTGCTTTTATGTAAAGGATAGAGGATAATAGCTCTATGCCAATCTTTTGAGGAGTCTCATGATGAAACCCTATCTGATTTGTCCCACTTGTGGTTCTGACGATGTGATGAAAAATGGAATGACTCGTCGCGGAAAACTTTCACCATAAATGTCGTGACTGTGGTCGCCAGGAAAGTCGAAAATCCTAAGTGGCAACCCAAAGACGCCGACACCGGGAGCAAAAATTGAGTTGCTTCTCAAGAGAGCGGATTTCTCTTGCTGGCATTGCCCTCCTTCATGGGTGTTTCCTCTCTTCTGGCTTCTTGCATTATTTGACACTCCCCTGCTATCGAGGCGAGGGGATTCTTGGATCAACCAGTCGAACTTATCTCTGTTTTGTCGCCACCAG
>NZ_JAUBRI010000051.1:11509-58024 GCF_036701795.1 Microcoleus sp. N9_A1 | reverse complement strand
TTCGCTTACGCTGTGCTTATCTTAACGGGGAATTTTCCTTAAGTATTTCTGCTTAGTTCTCAACTGGGATGCTCCCGGGTCAAAAATTTTTTTGAGTTCCCCGGCAAAGTAGAGCAGTTTAAGCCTGTCGAGACACTAACGGACAGTCAAAGGGACTATAAATTTGAGCATTTCGAGACACCAACGCGCAGTCAAGACGGCTATATATTTGAGCATGATGAGCTAAAACGCATCATGGAGAGGCTAAAAGGTTTTGAGACAGTTGAGTTGACCGATGTGTATGGCACATCACTTACACCAGATAGCATAGACAAACGTTTCGGTAAAGATGGTGGAATTGACTGTGTGATCCACATTATTGCTCCAACCGAAAGAGGAGCAAAAAATGTAGCCAGTCGGCTCAGAAATATTATTGTTAATGGTGACTACTAATGGCTTCGCAAAAAATAGCCCTAGAGTTTAAGGATCGCCACCTCACTCGTCCAATCTTGGATCAAATCGTCGGTGCTCAACTTCGCGCTGTTCCAGATGCAACTGAAATTATCATTCGATGTCGTTCCGCTGCGAAAACAGCATACGAAGCAGTTGATTCATATGGTATCAGAATCACAATAGTAGCTAGGGAAAATAATCCTCAAGACTCATGAAATATACTCTAAATTTTTCGCTGAAACTAGAGAAGCACGATTCATATATCGTCTACAACCCAGAAGCATTCGCCGAAACGCCAATTTCAATATCTGTTCCTGATGTTGTAAAAATTTTCGAGAATTTTATTAAAACATTTGAAACAGTAAGCATTACTGAACAGCCTGCAAATAACACTAGACCGAGTGAGGAGAAAACTAAAGATACTACTGCTTTGACAGGCTTGTCTGCTACAGCATATATCTGTCAAGTACAACAACTAAATAAGACGGCTCTCACTAAATTTTGCACTGAACTCACAGAATATTTACAGAAGTGTTGCTCAGAGATTTCAAAGAGTTTTCTTTCTGAGGAAGTCAACGTGTCAATTTCAGGATTAAGAGAGGTAATTGAGGTACGCAACTATCTAGCTACGTTTACGAAAAGTGAAAGAAAGGCTTACCAGAACGGATATTTGTATATCATGGTTATTTGAATATGCAGCCAGTAGTAATTAGGGTGCGTCAGCCATTGGGTAATCATGTAAAAAACAAAATTTATTAAGGGCTGACACACCCGACAACTTAATACTTCCTCTCCTGCGGCTCAAACATCGTAATCGCCACCGGCATATAAGCCAAATCAATCCCCGCAGGTGAATAATAGGCGAGGGTATGCTTCAAAAACTTCTCATCATCCCGCTGAGTAAAATCTTCCCGCGAATGAGCTCCCCGACTTTCCTGCCGGTTCAAAGCAGAAGTTAAAATCATTTTCCCGACAACGATTAAACTCCGCAATTCCAAAGCTTCCACAATTTCCGTATTCCACAACTTGCCTTTATCGTCTAAGTAAACCTCCTCATATTGTCGCTCTAAATCCTCCAATTTTTGCAAACCTTCCTGCATCAATTCGGCGCTGCGAAATACTCCGCAATACTCACTCATCGTATCTTGATACTGCTGCCGAATTTGATTGATTCGATATTTTCCGGGACGGTCTAAAAGTGCTTGAATTTGCTCTTGAGCTTCGTTAATATAACGCTGTTCGTCTACTTCAGGCAACTTGCGATTTTGGACAAATTGTGCTATGGTTGCGCCAGTAACTTTGCCGTAAACTACGCATTCTAATAGCGAATTGCTGCCCAAACGGTTAGCGCCGTGAACTGAAACGCAAGCTGCTTCGCCGGCTGCAAAAAAACCGTCTACCAAACTGTCAGCACTGCTGCGAACTTGCCCGTCGATATTAGTTGGAATTCCGCCCATTGAATAGTGAGCAGTCGGGCGGACGGGCATCGGTTGGTTGACAGAATCAATTCCTAATAAGCGGTGGGCTTCTTCCCAAGCAAAAGGTATTTTGCTCATGATTTTTTCGCGTCCCATGTGCCGCAAATCGAGGTAAATAAAGGGGCCGCCTGCACTACCGTCGAGATTAATTCCTCGGCCTGCGCGAATTTCTAGGGAAATCGATCGCGATGTAATGTCCCTGGGCGCTAATTCCATCCGCGACGGGGCATAATTGGCCATAAATCGATCGCCCTCGGAATTAATCAGATAAGCACCTTCGCCCCGCACGGCCTCGGAAATCAACACTCCCACCGGATACAAACCCGTCGGGTGAAACTGCACAAATTCCATATCTTCCAGCGGCAATCCAGCCATCGCCGCCATCGCCAAACCGTCACCAGTGGAGGCGTAATCGTTCGAGGTGGTGTTGTAAACCCGACCGTAACCCCCCGTAGCAAACATCACCGCCTTCGCGCGCACGACGGCAATTTCGCCGTCTATCAGGTTGAACATAACCACGCCCTTGGCTTGGCCTGCTTCCAAAATCAGGCGCGTGACGTACCATTCCTGATAAATGTGAACTCCGTTACGGCGCAGATTGTTGACTAATTCGTGGAGGATGGCGTGACCGGTTTTGTCGGCGGCGTAGCAGGTGCGGCGGTGGGAATGTCCGCCGAAAGCGCGTTGGGCAATTCTGCCGTCTTCTAGGCGGGAAAAGAGGACTCCCATGTGCTCTAAATCGATGACTACACCGGGGGCTTCGCGGGTAAGGATTTCTACTGCGTCTTGGTCGGCTAAATAGTCAGAACCTTTTACTGTGTCGAAGGCGTGGGCTTTCCAACTGTCTTCGGGATCGACATTTTGCAGGCTGGAGGCCATGCCGCCTTGGGCTGCGACGGAGTGCGATCGAATCGGGTGAGTTTTGGCAACAACTGCTACCTTGAGACTGGGGTCAGTCCGCGCAATTTCTACAGCGGCGCGGCAACCTGCTAAACCGCCGCCTACAATGATTACGTCGTGTTCCAGCATTGTTTGAGTAATTTTGAGTGTTCTCCTCAACTTATCGTGACGCAAAAAAAACTTCCAATCAAAAGATCGGGAAGTTTTTTAACTTTTGATTGGAATGGAAGATCAAAAGTTACAATTTCAAATTAAATTAGCCGATGGTTTCGACAGGCTGCTGATTGGATTGATTTCCCGTTGCAGAAGGTTGATCTTCGGTAGCGGGGTCTACGGAAAGCACTTGAATGTTATTTAGCAGAGTTGTAACGAAACCAAACAGCAAAAAGGGCAGAGACAGCACTAAAATCAAGCCGACTGTAGCCAAGGCGTAGATTTGACGGGCGCTGCTCCACAGGGCGAGTGCTGACGCTAGACTCAGGAAGATGACTATCAGCCAAACAATGATTTGACCGTAAATGTCGCCAAAGGTGAGGGTACATTTAAGGCGATAGTTTTGGATGTTACTCATTTGATGCCTCGGGAGATTGCTATTACGACTTGTCCAAAAATACTTTGACAGTGTGTCAATGCCCACTGTAAATTTCTAAGTTTAGCTGCCGCAACTTGGTTTTGGGGTTGTTGTAAACATTCTTTAATAAGTTGCCACAACACTTGATAAATTTTTGCTTCTGAGGGGGGATTTCGGCCGAAACACTTGGCGATCGCACTCCCAGGCCTAGAAACCGGGTTTTTTACTGTTTTGGCGGGCTGACTAGAAGTAAACGTGCGAAAAACCAAGGTGATGACCGCCCGTGCGTCCAGGATTAGGAAACCAAGGCACAAGCGGAAAGTCTACTTTTTGAGGGATCCCTGACTTGGTAAAGTAATGTTAAGCTGCGTGGGAATGGAATCAACCTTTATAGCGTCGCACCTGTCTTTTCGCCCATGTCTTCAGAAAGCAAATTGCTGATTTCGCGCTGTTTCCTGGCTGCTTTGGGAACGCAGATGTTTATGTACCGCGAAGACCGGATTCCCCAAGAGAACCCGGTGCTGGTGGTGAGCAATCACCGCAGTTTCTTAGATCCTGTGCTGCTGACAGCGGCTTTGGGTCGATCGATCCGCTTTGCTTGTCATCATTACATGGGTCAAGTTCCGCTGATGAGGGAAGTTGTCACGACTTTCGGCGCTTTCCCCTTGGAAGCACCGGAGCACCGACAGCAGCATTTTTTCTCTCAAGCGACAGCGCTGCTGCAAAGCGGGGAGATGGTGGGGGTGTTTCCAGAGGGTGCAGAACCGATGGTGAATTTTACTAAGCCTAATACTGTGGGGAAGTTTCAGCGGGGATTTGCTCATTTGGCTTTGCGGGCGCCGGTGCGGGATTTGGCGGTTTTGCCGGTGGCGATTAGTTCTTTTGAGGAACACTCAGTACGATCGGGTGTACCGCTCAAGTTGTTGAGTTTGTTTGATCCTTCGGAACCGTTGTTCGATCGCGGTGGGTGGCATCCTGTGATAATTTATCAGCGAGTTAATGTTTTAATCGGCCGCCCTTACTGGATTACTGTCGAGAGACAGCAGCAATATCAAGGCAAAAAAGCCAAAGCAGTTGTGGCTGAACTCACAGACCACTGTCAGGGAGAAATTGCAGAATTACTCCAACGAGGTTGTTTGTAAGTTTGTAAGTTTGTTGACAGTTGACTGTTGGCTGGTGTCCGATTTCCAATTCTTTAATCGTTGACTGTTGACTGTTGACTGTTGACAGTTGGCTGGTGTCCGATTTCCAATTCTTTAATCTAAAATCTAAAATCTAAAATCTATTGACTTGAATCATGGCAAATGCTAACAACAAGGTTCGTTTTCTAACCCCCAAACCGCCGAAACCAGATCGGCCTTTATTTGTATTTCTGCCCGGTATGGATGGCAGCGGTTTGCTGCTGCGGCCGCAAATTTCTAAATTAGCAAATCATTTCGACATTCGCTGCTTAACTGTACCGGCTGACGACATGGCTAGTTGGGAGGTACTGGTTAGCGAAACAATTGCCTTAATTGAAGCAGAAAAGCAAGCTGGAAAGCAGCAGCGGCCGGTTTATCTGTGCGGCGAGTCATTTGGGGGCTGTTTAGCTATGAAAACTGTTTTAGAAGCTCCTCAATTGTGCGATCGACTAATTTTAGTCAATCCTGCTTCTTCATTCCGACAACAGCCTTGGGTGCAGTGGGGTTCCCATCTCACTCAGTGGCTGCCGGCGAACCTTTATCCGCTGTCGGTAATCGGTTTGTTGCCGATATTAGCATCATTAGGAAAGATTGGGCGCGACGACCGGCGCGCTTTGCTAGAAGCGATGCAAGCGGTACCGCAACACACGTCTGTGTGGAGATTGGCGTTAGTGCGATCGTTTGATGTTGATGAAAATCAGTTGCGCGGCATCAAACAGGAGACATTAGTAATTGCTAGCGGTGCCGATCGGCTGCTACCTTCTCTAGCAGAAGGGAAGCTTTTAGTCAAGGTAATTCCTAATGCGGAGATGGTGCTGCTGGCTAACAGCGGTCATGCTTGTTTGTTAGAAACAGATGTTAACCTTTATGGGATTATGCAAGCTCGCAATTTTTTGACTGAATCTATTAGTCAGCAGTCATTAGTCAGCAGTCATTAGTCATTAGTCAGTAGTCATTAGTCATTAGCATTCTGTAGGGGCGGGTTTAGAAGAGGATATATGATACAAATGACTAAAAAAAGGGCAAAACCCGCCCTCTCTTTTTTCGTATACTATTTTTCCGATCGCTCCCAATACTTCCGCGCTTGATGTGTTGCTACCAGATTGTTGATTTGCTCCCCATATAATCTGCAAGCGACACACCAAACGCGGACTCTAATGACGAAGGACTCCTATTTGTGATCGCACTGCACTAATGACTAATTAAGATTCAGCCATTTTTGAGCGTTAAGCCGCTGGACTATGCCAAACACCATGAGGTCGAGAGTAATCTTGCGCTCGTCTATCAAAAAAGGCTCTAAAGTGCTGGTATGGGTATTATTTTCAGCACAGGAAAACGCTCTTTGACTTTGAATATTTTCTTGAGGAAAATACAGGTTAAATTGGCGCTGACCTTCTTGGAATTTACCAATTACCTGCCAGCAATCTCCAGCGGTACTCATACCGGCAATGGGGAGTTTTTGCTTGGTAAAACGCACTTCTAAGTCCTTAACGCCCTGCTTAGTCAAAGCAGTTTGCAAGGCGGGCAAATAATCTTGTTGAATAAATTCCGCAAAGGGCTTGTCTTCAACAGCAGGTGCTTTTTCTTTTTTAGCTTTAGCTGGGGGCTTGTCGCCGTCAGCGGCTTTAGCTGGGGACTTGTCGCCGTCAGCGGCTTTAGCTGGGGGCTTTTTAGATTTAGCTGCGGGCTTGTCAGTGCTGGGTAAGTCGGTTGTCTCGGGTGCGTCGGAACTTGGGGCGTTCTCGATCGCAGCACTGGGAGTTTCTGATTCGCCAGCGGTAGGGTTTTGCGGTTCTTCTGGCATTAAGGCTTCCTTGTAAAATTGATTGGTAGGAGTTTTGAGTTGAGATCCGGGCGATCGATCTACTCGATCGCACAGATATTTTATCGAAAACCAAGCTTAAAGAATTGTCAGTCAAAAAACTTTGAGATCGAAACACTCGTTTCCGGGTTTGCCTCTTGACAAATTACAACTCCTGTGCTGATTCTAAATTTCAGCGACAGCTCGTTCAATCAAACGGCGGGCGAGAGTTTGAACGCCGGTGTGTTCGTAGTAATTGGTAGTCATGTCGAGGAATGCGCCCACATAGTCCACCTTATCGGCAGAAATTTCCACAAAACTCTGCAAGTGGCCAAGTACGTTTTGGGGAGTCAAACCTCGATCGCTTACAAAAGAGCTCATCCAGCCAGAAACCGAGTTAAAGCTTTCGCCGATAAAGCCGAGTTGGCCTGCGGGAGAGCCCCCTGGAATCATGCCGCCGATCGACTTAAATGCCTGATTCTCTTGCAAATCGCTGGGGGAGAGCTTTTGAATCCAAGACTGAGTTGCCATGATAAAGTCTGGCCCCAAAGGAATCAAACCATCAAAACAAACCAAAGCAGCCATCCGCATCAGGGATTCGCCGCCGTAGTCGCCCAAGGAAGCGGCAAAATCGCCAATGCTGTCGCCGGGAAGGCCGTTAATTTGGCAAAAAGCGAGCAACTCAGTGACTAACTTCAAAGACAGATCGATCGTCTGAGCTTTTTCAGGCTTGGGAGTGATATTGCCGAGGAACGACAAAAACGAGACATTTTCCGCAACCTTATTAGCGAGGGCAGCACTGCCCAAAGCCTTGTCGGCGCTGTCAATAGTTTGGTAAAGCCAGAGAGCGCGTTGATAGCCCTGAGACTTATCGTTGAAGAGGTAGATGGCGCGATCGCCAATTTGCTGAATCAGTTCTTCGTCAGTTTCGCCAGTAACGGTGCGAATGGTATTTTCAAAGCCAACTAAATTGTTCCACTCGCCGGGAACAACAAAGTCAAGCGCTCGCAAGGCTTTGACAGTCATGTTGTCTTTAGGCAGTGTATCGACTAATTCAAAGACTGTTTTGCTCACAAAAAACTCCTTATGCTGGAACGAAAATCAAAGGTATTACTTTTGGCAGATGGCAAAAACTTCACACTCTCTTTTTGGCAAACTTAGTTTTGATAGCGCCAGACTGGAGTCGGGCGCGGAGTGTGACCAGAGACATTACTACTTGACGCGGGCGAGGCCACCGAGGTTGAATTTTGACAGCCAAGCTTCGCGATCGCTAGCGGTAAAAGAGGGACTGCGGGATTGAACTTTCACCTGATAGCGATTTGCCACTAAAACAGCGGTGATATTAGCACCCTGATTAACGGCGGGATAGCCACCGATTTGCTTGGTACTTTGCTTAAATTTTGCACCTGCCGAGGGGTTGCCGGCAATGTCGTTAATCGAGAGCATCGCGACATTTTGACCGCCTTTGTTCAGCTTAGCTTCAGCAAAACCGGATTTTTCTTGAGCGAAGACGCGATCGAATCCACCGCCCGAAGCCGGGAAGTATTTATTTAACTTACCGCCTGCAACTGCCTTCTTGGGCAGGTTTTGATTACTAGCACTTGATTTGTCAGCAGTTGTCTGCTTGGCTTTAGCAGGTTTTTGGGTGCTTTCCTCCTGGGCTTTGTCCCAGCGGGAGGGGGCTTGGGTTTGACCGCAGGCGGTCACTAACAGCAGTACCGAGATCAGGAATGGAGCTAAGATGCGGCGTGCGGGGAAAAATTGCATCGCTGTCTCCTCATTAGTAGGTTTCCATAACAATTGTGGCTTAGAATTTGGCAATTTGTGTGCTCTGAGCCGATGATTTGTCTTCTTTGCAAAAAAATCCTCTACCTGCAGGCAGAGGATTTTTTTGCAATTATGAGTTTTGAAGGAAGAAAACTGAAAGATTGCTCCACAGATAAATTCTGGGGATGGGGGTAAAGAAACTAAGTTTTATGATAGCCAGCAATCTCAAAACAATTTTTGCTGATTTTCCCTAGATTTATCTAGAAATGTCAGAGCAATTGTTCGTCAATCGTCTTACTTCGGCTTTCCAACTTAGGTCTTACTTTGTGGGTAAAGCTTAGGCGTCGCTTTCGATGTGAATAAACAACAAACCCATTACCACAACTGGCATCAGCCATGTAACGAGCGGAATCAAAATCCAAGGCAAGAAAGAGGCAGCGTAGGTACCTGTCATGTCAAATTCTCCAAACTAAAGTTAGCGTGTTCCAACAGGGATATCGACGAGTGGAGTCTAATTGTTGACTAAACCCCGGAAAATGGCATCAACGCCCTTAAAGTTTTCGAGCAAGAAGTAGGCAGCAAAGACGCCGCTCATGCCGCCAATGAAGAAACCAGCGGTTAACTGGCTCCATCCTTCAGCATTTCTGAGGGAATCGGGAGTCATGGGATTAGCACTGGGGTAGCTGATGTTGTCTTGCTGGAAAGACACCAAACCGTAAGCAGACATACCTAGTGTGCCGAGTAGAACTATCACGAGGGCTGTAATTAGTCCGCCGAGATTAGCGGCTTCTGGATAATCCCGCAGGGGTCCGAGGACGATTTCGGGGCCGACGAGGAAATAGCCGTGTGCCAAACCGATTTCTAGACCTCGAACTAGGGGCGAGAGTCCTTTGCGGTAGATTGGCAAGTTCCCGATAAATGCTTTGGTGAAATCAGAAGCACTGATGGGAGTTGCTAGATGACCCGTGAAGGGGTCGCCGTTAAAGGGTTTAATAAGTTCTGCATCTCTGGGATCGGCCATATTCTCTTTTTCCTCGCTGTGCGTAAATTTTGAGGCGTTCAAGTCATATTTTACGCAGGGACGGGCTTCCTATTTGCATAAATGCTACCGAGCTTTAGAAAAGTTCACTATTCTTTAGTTTTCAGAAGAATTTTTCTTTTGTCCTCTATACCAGAAAGCGAGTCGATCGGGCGACACTCCCAAGAAATAAGCGATAATTACTATTTGATTGATGGCAGTGGTTTTGAGTACCCCAAGCTGCTGCCAGCGGCGGTCGGAGGTCAGCACTGGCTGGGGCAATATGGCGATGCGGCCTTGTTTTTTCAATCGGCGCACGAATTCAAAGTCTTCCATCAGGGGTAAGTCGGAAAAACCGCCGATTTTGTCAAAGGTAGCGGAATACAGAAAAATGGCTTGATCGCCGTAGGGCATTTGGAAAAAGTTCGATCGCCAGTTTACCCCTGTTTCTACCAGCCGCAGACAGAGCCTGCGCCCATCAATTTTGAGTGGAAATGCCCCCCCTACTATGAACGGTTTAGCTAATGCCATGCGCGCGTCAGAGTCGTAGCCTGGGGGTAAAAGAGTGTCGGCGTGGAGGAACAGCAGGATATCTCCAGTAGCGGAGGCGGCACCTGCATTCATTTGAGTAGCGCGGCCTGGGGCGGTAGAGATAACTCGCACGCCCAAAGATTGGGCTATATCTGCGGTGCCATCGCTGCTGCCGCCGTCGGCGACAATGATTTCAACGTTTTTAGCATTTCGGGCGGTGGAGATGACTGGGGCGATCGTAGGTGCTTCGTTTAAGGCTGGAATAATAATGGAAATTTTGAGATTCGGATTTTCTGATGGCATACAGAATTAAGCAGCCCGCGAGAGAGATGGCGGGTTTTGTACAAAGCTTATCTGTTATTCCACAGATTCCGACAGTTTGAGGTTTTACGCATGGGGCCCAGAAACCGGGTTTCTACGAGTTTTGGGTTGAGTTGCAATAAATATAGCCACAAACTCGGTTTCTACTCAGGGCGACGAATTGCGATCGATGCTAAACTTTGGCTTTTTGTCGCGCTTGCGACTATTGTCGCAAGCGCTGTCTAACCGCTGCATTCGGTCAGACAAATACACTTACTATATTATGACCTTATGGTTTCACAATCAAGTGTTTTTAATTAATTAAATATGACAATTACTAATGACTTACATCGCCTCAATACAGTTTAGTTATTTCAACATATTCATATCTAAACCGAGCAAATCCTCCGGTAGATCGATATCTGCAAGGGTGGGAAGCTCGGCAATTTTCAGAGCGAGGTTTTTGGCGATCGCCCGCGTAGCAGCAAATACCTCATTAGTTCCCCAGTTAATGCCGCCAAACAATTCCGGTACCGATCGCCGCAGCCCGATTAGATAATAACCTCCGTCTTTTGCCGGCCCCAAAACTAAATCGTGCTGGCTCAGTTCGTCAAAAGCTTTTGCCATGATTTCTGGTTTCATAGCGGGACAATCTGTTCCGATAATTACAGCTTTGTCAACCCCCGAATTAAAGGAGTTTTGAAACGCTGCAGTCATTCTGGCACCTAAATCGCCGTCTGTTTGATTTTGATAAATAACATCGGTTCCCAACCAGTCTTGCATCTGTTGTGGGCTGCCGCCTGTGTAATGAATTTCTACTGATAATCGGCGGGAGTTTTGGAGAGTGAGCGCGTGGGCGATCGCCTTTTGGGCCATCAAGCGGTGAAGATTGGCAGCACCTGTTTTTCCCAGCACCGGAATCAGTCTAGTTTTGGTTTTTCCGGGTTCGGGGTAGCGGGTGAAAATTATCAGTTTTTCTGGAATCATACCATTTTTGATTTTTGATTTTAGATGGGAGTTTTTGCACAACAAATCACACGATCGAGCGGGTAAACCGCAGATTTTAAGCAGATAAACACAGATAAACGCAGATAATTTATAGATTGTCTGCGATTGAGTGCAATCCAAGTCTAATATTGGTGGGTTGGGCGCGGTTTAATATTTGTTTTTTGGTAACTTAAGTTAATTGTCGCACCCAATTTACCCTACAATAGGTTAACCGAAAATTGGTGATTTACGGTTAGCTCATTTCTAGCATTCGCTGGATTGGTTTCAAGGCGGCCCGTTGCAGTTCTTGGGACATGGTAATTTCGGGAGTTTGATTTTTGAGGGATAGGTACAATTTTTCCAAGGTATTTAATCTCATGTGCGGGCATTCGTTGCAAGCACAAGTATTATTGTTGCCAGGAGCGGGGATAAATTGTTTGTGTGGTGTTTGCTTTTGCATTTGGTGAATTATTCCCGGTTCAGTCGCGACAATAAATGCTTGGCTGGAACTCGATTGAGTATATTTGAGCAAAGCGGCGGTGGAACCGATATAATTCGCGTGGCTAAGTACGGGAGGTTCGCATTCTGGGTGGGCGATGATTTCGGCTTCGGGATTTTCGATTTTGAGTTGAACTATCTTTTTTTCTGAGAAGTTTTCGTGGACGATGCAGGCTCCTTGCCAGAGTTCCATGTGTCTACCGCTTTGTTCGATGACGTAGCGGCCGAGATTGCGATCGGGCCCAAAGATTATTGGCTGATTTTCAGGAATTTGGTTGACAATTTTGACGGCGTTGGAGCTGGTGCAAATTATGTCGCTCATTGCCTTTATTTGGGCGGTACAGTTAATGTAGGAAATAACTAAGTGTTTTGGTCGATCGGCTTTGAATGCTGCAAAGGCTTCGGGCGGGCAACTGTCGGCGAGGGAACAACCTGCATTTAAGTCTGGCAATAATACTAATTTGTCTGGATTGAGGATTTTGGCGGTTTCTGCCATGAAATGAACTCCGGCAAAAACTATGACATCGGCGCTGGTGTTGGCGGCTTTGCGGGCAAGTTCTAGGGAGTCGCCAATGAAGTCTGCGATGTCTTGGATGTCGGAGTCTTGGTAGTAGTGGGCGAGAATGACGGCGTTTAACTCTTGTTTGAGGGCGTTGATTGCGGCAAACAAGTCGTCGGGCAGTCGGGTTTGGGTAAAGTTGGGAGCAGGTGCGGTGGTAAACACAGTTAGAATCTTGGGTGAATGGTGGCGGCTGGACTCAAGTGTATTTTGAATTATAGTTGAATTCACCAAAAACGGTTGCAAGCGGCTGGTTGGGCCAAAGCTAGAAAATTGGCCGTAGGTTAACCGACTGACTGGCAGCGGCAGCGAGATTTTTCCATCCACAAGTTGACTTAGCTAAATTTTTACCCGATCGGTAAATTAGACTGAAAGCTCTGTCCCGCAAGACATTCACAGGGCAATAACTACCTTGAGCGACAAGTATTTTGAGTGGCCTCTATTGACAGTACCAAATTACATCGTTTAATGTAACCATAATGCAACGTAAAGAAGCTGGGTCTATACATCTATGTACTTTGAGGACGATCGCCAGTGGCAGGGAACTGCTGAGTTTCTGACAAAAGAACTAAAACGACGGATTGAGCAGCTCGGGCTATCTGTGGAACCCCCAGCGGTGCGAACGGTGCGATCGTGGAGAGCCAAGCAACTGCTTTCGCAGCCGAAAGGGCAAGAATTTCGGTTTCGACAAATTTTAGAAGGACTGGCAACAGCACTTTTGCTCCAGAAAGGTTGGACGCTGGCGGCGATCGCCCAAGTTTTACCCTCATTCCCCGATCTACTCTTGGAGCAACAAATTATTGCCGAGTCCGATCGCCAAGACCCAACATGGTTGCCACTAATGCAAACAGCGACATTGCCATTACCCACAGGACACGCCAGCAACCTGGATCTGGCAGAAGATGCTGTTGTCTTGCTAGCGCAGGGAATTCTGCGGCAATACATCAGAACTCTCAATCGAGAAATTGTCCGCCAAGAGGACAGTATGCCATCAGAACTTTATCGGGCAATGTGCAAATTGGGCCGGCTGTACATCGAAGCCGGAAAAAGCGATCGCGCGGCTTGCGTGCATACCGTTTTGGAACGTGCTAGATATCCTCTCGATCGGTGGGACTTAAATATTTTTAGTCAACCAGATTTTCGCTTTCGTCAAGCAATTCTCATCGATCCAGACTTGCGAGTACCGACCCCAGATTGTGCGGAAATTGCTAACTCCAGAGGTACTTTTGGCGAAGATAATGCGATCGAACACCGCCTGTACGAACGGTTGATCGAGGCAACTGAACGATTGGGAAGTCGCCAAAAGCACAAAGCTTATACGGCTTTGCGATCGCTATTTGGCAGCCGATCGCTCATCGGAGAACACCAACTCTTAGACTACTTGCGTGACAACGATTTAACCCCTTTACAGGGAATGATTGTTGACACCTTTTTTGATAGCGTGCCGGATATCTGGTTAATTAACGGACAGGCTCATCGCTGCGCGTATTGCGGTACGCTGATGCGCCCCTATCCCGATACAATACTTTTTACCGACGGGCGATGTCCGATTCGCCAATGCCTCGGTCACGATTCCTCAACAGCAAAAGTTTCGGAGAACTTAGACCAAGATCGAGACCGATTGCTGATTGCCAAACCGCAGATTTTAACCTATTGGACAGGGCCGGGAATTGACGAATTAGCAATTTTTGATGCAGCCATAAAAAACGGACTCGATGCCGAACTTTACCCAGAATCCGACTTGTGCGATATCGGAATTAACCGTCGCAATATTGGCATTGATGCTAAGTCGTATACCAGTCCGGTCTCCCTTGCCTTGCGCCTCAACCGCAGCATCGGAGGGCTGATTCACTACCGCCGCCGCATCATTGCCGTCAGCGATAGATTAATTGAGGAGCGACCGGATTACCTCTCTACTTTCCGGTCAGCGATCGATAAAAAAGGCGATACTGCTACTCTCGAAATTCTGTCTGTTTCACAAGTCATTGAGTTGTTAAAGGCAATCAAATATGAGAATTAAAGCTGATTTATGGACAGGGATCGATCGCATTTGCTGGTTGTGCGTTTTAATGGCAGAATTTTTAGATACTAATTCCCTAGAATATGCTCCTTTAACAATATCGGGAATGGCGAGTATCGTCAATGCACCCGCGCTGGCAAAAGCCCGCCAAGCCATTTTTAATATGCGCCTGATGTCCCTGGCTTACGTGACAGAACAGTCAGTTAAACACGCAGTTGCTATTTATAACGATCGCCACTACCGCGACAAAACTCAAGGAACCTATAAAATTAACTTAGAAACACTTTGTTTTGAACGCACAGACCCCCTAGAAGACCCTTTAATTACCAAAGCCCGTCAAATTCTCAGTCAGCCTTTAGCACACCAATTTTACAGCACCAGCTTTGCCGATCCTCGCCAGCCAATGGCCGTGGCTTTAGGTAAAGAAACAACAGCCGCGAGAGTGCCAATTGGCCCGATCGCTATCCCGCTTGCACCGCGCCGCAACCATTCCCTCGAACACTTGCCGAAAGCAAAAATCCGCATTCCCCTTGCGGAACTTTACGAATTAGCAGTTGAGATGGATGAACGCGAAGCAAATCACCCTGAAAAAAGACAGGGTAGCTGGGTAAAACGGTTTGAACATTTTGCGCTTAAGGTGCCAGAAATTGGTAAAGGTTTGCGAGAAGAAACATTCATCGAATTAGCAGGCATCAAGCACTTAATTGGACTGCCAGGATCGGGCAAAACAACTTTGCTAGTATTGATAGCTGTGTGGTTGGGAAAACGCGGTTATAAAGCGATGTTTGTGTTTCCCTCCATTGAAGTTGCCAGACAGTACATGGCCGAACTAGCATTTCACGAAATTAAAGTGGGAATGCTAGTCGGTCAAAGCGATGGAACTCGTCGCCGACACGCTAACAATATTGCCGAGGCGATCGCAGCATCAGGAGGAAATGGCGGCTTTGGCTATAGTTTGGAACAGGCAGAAACTTTTGGCTTAAATTGCGTCTTACCTGCGTTTTCAAGTGCCGATACTTCGATGTGGGGATTTGGTTACGCACCGTGCAACGAAATATTACAAAGTGGCGGTAAAAATGGCAAAATGAAAAAGTATCTCTGTCCGGTTTGGACGATGTGCGGCCGCAACAAAGCACCCCGCGATTTGTTAGATGCTAATATTTGGGTCGGTCACGTTCTTTCAATGGATACTGAAGTTCCACCCCAGGCGATTCGCGAACGAATTCGTTATTTTGAATTGATTGCCCGGACATTTGATGTGGTAGTTTTTGACGAAGCAGATATGGTGCAATCAAATTTGGATGCTTACGGTGCAGCAACCTTAAAACTTTCTGGGGCGAAAGAATCTATCCATTTAGCCATTCAACAGCAAATTCACAATCCTTTTGCAGGTGGCGAAAATTATCGATTGTTCGATCGCAATGTTGAACTTTACAGCCGCGATTTATCGGAATTTGGCGACCTCAACACATCGTTAATTACAGCGGTTCAAAATATGCCTTCATCGCCAGTCGGCAAACGCTATGAAAATCAGTTGTTAACTGTTTTGAGAATAGTCAGCGATTTGTTGGATGGCTTTGAGAAATTTTCTAAACGCGATCGCCTTGACGAAGAGGAAGTCAAACAGGGATTTAGCAAAAGTCGAGCCTTGAAAGAATTCTGGGAAACGGCAGCTTACCATGCTTTTTACGATCGCACTGGCATTGAACCGCACGATCGGCTGAACTTAGATATGTGCGCTCAAAGGCTGGGAATCAACCGATCCACCCTCAAACTGCAGTGGGAAACTCAGATTCGTTATTTTCGGCGTTATTTAGCAGAAAATCTGATCGAACGGCGCGACAAGATTGTCAAAGAAATTGCCGAATTGTTTTTGCCTTTGTGTTTTAAGGATGCGACTGCATCAGCCGAAGCTCAGGATACAATTACCTTACTTGTTTGTGTCACTTTTGTAATTTTAGGCTATCAGCGGATTGTCCCGGAAACGAGAACAATGGTAGCAGAAGGACTGATTCGGGAACCGATTGTCGAATCAACGGCAACGCCGGAACTGCGACAACTGATTCCTGAAAATATTTTGGGGTCTTTTTCAGGCGTGAAATACAGTTACCAATCAGCACAAACTACTCGAACTCAAGCCCGAAATGTGGAACTGTCTTATATCATTTTTGTGGGCGCACCTCGGATGTTAATGCACCGCTTTCACAAGTTATTTGAGGCAGATGGCGAACTGACAGGGCCGGCAGTTTTAATGACTTCAGCTACCTCATTTCTCGAAGCAAGTCCTGCTTATCACATTAATTCTGGGCCGGATTATCTGCTGCAACCGCGCCAAACAGAACACGATCCCAAAAAGAGCAAATACCGCTTCAAATGGCTGCCCGATCGCGAATTTCGCGATGAACCTCTCCGATATAGCGGTGCAGGCGAACAACGCCATCGCAATTTAGAAAAAATGGTAGACGCGCTGGTACGGGGAGGAAATCAGAAATCGGAAATTTACAAATCCATCCTCAAATTTGACGTGCAAAATGGTATTTACCGCAAAGCTGCCTTAATTGTTAACAGCTACGAACAAGCTCGCACTATTAAGAACTTTATCAACGATTACCATCCAGAAATCGGCAAAAGAACCAAAGCAGTTGTCAATTTTCTCAAAAATGGAGAGCAACCAACAGATTTCGTCACAACGGCTCAGTGCGAGGCTTTAGGAGATGATGAAACTTGCGATATTATCATTTTTCCGCTGTTGGCGATCGGTAGAGGCGTGAATATTGTTTTCACCAAAGGAGATAGGAAACTCGATGCAGCAATTGGTACAATTTATTTTCTCACCCGTCCCCATCCCACCACTGACGATACGCAACTTTTGTACAGCCTCGCCGGAAAAGCTACCCAAGAATTTGACAGTCGAGTTTTTAGTGAAACAGAAGATTTGTCAGCAATTTCTAATGCTTGGAAACAGTCGAGAAGACAACTGTGGAAAACGGCGAATCACCTGTTGCGCGAACCTCTAATGGCTAGCCGCTTGGGTGAAGATTTATTCAAACCGTTTACGGCAAATCAGATGGTTGGGATTTTGCAAACCATCGGGCGCGGGATGCGAAATGGGTGTCCGGTACAAGTTTACTTTGTCGATGCAGCTTGGGCAATTAAATCTACTAAAAATGAACGTGACTCTGGGCGGGACAGTATGCTAGTTCAGATGCGAATTATTTTAGAAGAATGCGTCAAGCATCCCGATTCAGTGATTCGAGAAATATATCAAGAACTTTACGGGGCATTTCTCGACCCCATGCGACGCATTGAGGGCGTAGTTTACCCGGAAAGTTTACGCGATTCAGGAGGTTTGACAGAGGAAGAAGACGATTTTGATGATTTTTCAGCTTTCTTGGAGATGTAAGGATGAATGACGAAATTTTTGATGAAATTGCATTCGATGATGACGGTGAATTAAAGGAAACTAATATTACTGGAGATGCAACCATGAATGACGAAGTTTTTGACGAATTTGAATCCGATGATGACGAACAAACTGAAGCAACTGTGTTTTCAGACACTCTTTACATTCCTCTTGCAAATAAGAGTCTCAAAAAAATCCCCCTAGCTTTTACTGTGCCGGACAATATCGAGCCAGTAACGGTCAAAGGCTTGACGCTAGCTTGGACAAAATCTGCTTTACATGAGCTTTCGATCATCCAAAAAGCTATTACTAATGCTGATAAGACCCTAAAAAATCTCCCTTACAAGTCGTTGCGAGGCTTGTTAGAAGTAGGACTTGACAATGCAGAACGGATTCAGTCTAATTTAGGCTTGAGTAACTATTCGTTGAATCCTAAAAATGTAAAAGATCCTGAACCGTTTGCTTACTTAAATTGCGAAAGTACGGAAGATATCCTGAAAGCGTTACGCCCAATTATCAACGAGTGGATTACAAATTCTCTCAAACCTTTTGCTGAAAAAGAAGATGGGCTATCGGAAGTTATCGACCGTTTGGAAGATTTGCACTATCGAAAAGAGTTGCTGAAAATTACTGTGTTAGAGTCTCAAGTTTTACCGTGGAAATGGTCAGCATCAACAGGAACAACTCAGGGAAAAAATGATGATTATCGCGCGTTAGTTGATTGTGCAGCTCGCGCGATCGCCGGAAAAGAGATTTTTCAGGGGCTAGGAACAATGAAGCGGGTTATTTCGAGCAGCGGCAGGCTGACAACTGGAAAAGCAGAGTTGATTACCAATCCCATCACTCTACCAAAACACGCGGGAAAATTCAGTCTGGTGATATGCTTAGAAGTCGTAACCTATCCTTCTTTGCACCAGCCTTTGTTGAAGATTGATGTCTCCAAACGCCGCTGGTTCAATAAGTTAAAACCTGCAAATTATAACTCAGGAAATATTAGCGGTTTTGTCTTTTCTGATGACTACAGCGATCGCACTTTTAGCTACACGGTCTTTTCGCAGTCCGAGAAACCGGAGAAAAATCAACAGGACAAAAAGAAAAATTGGGTTTGGGCGATCGATAAAGATTTTGAAGCATTGCGCGGCAAGCTCAAACTCCCGCTGAAAACGCCTAACGGTCAAAATATTGATGGTTCTCAAATTGCTTTGGGTCAAGCTTCAACAGCACGCTGTCAAGTAATGTTAACTTACCGCAACGGACTGCAAGAAGGGAAGCACGGGATTGAGGCTGGCGTACTGGAGATTGATAAATTAGAAGCTTTTGAAAAAATTACTGAAATTCTCAAGCCTATCGGCTTCAAACCTTTCGATAATTACTCGGAAGTAAAAATCAAAGGCACAAGTCACAAAAAAGACGATACACCCTCGCGCATGATTAACTTGCCTACTCTGTTAGGTGCTGCTTTAGAAGTTCTAGAAAAAGACGACTGTTCTGATTTGACTCCCAAATATCTAGAAAGCTTTGATGACAATGAGTTAAACAGCTTGCTAACCAAACACCTTGATACCAATTTAGAAAACATTTCAAAAGGCAGAAAAGCCCTTCAAGTGGTTTGTCAATTAAAAGAACTCAAGGCGATGATTCAGGCAAACCAGGAAGCTATGCGTCGGCTATACCCTGACGAAAAACTGTTGCTCGTTATCTTTTATGAAGAACATTTGCAAACCGAATTGAACCTGCTGCAAGCAATGATTCGCGTTCTATGGGGTGGTGCGATCGAAGTTATTGCTAATCGTTTACCAGCAAACACTCACGGGCCGAGAGAGTCATTGCCCGGTGCAAATTTGAAAGCGAAAGAGCGATCGCGCCACCGCATAGAAGCCTGGGACTCGATCGTCAAACAAGAGGCTTTACGCAAGCAGCGAACTTTTTGCCTGGTAATGGCGCGGGAATGGTATCCAGACAACAAACATGACGATCGCGTGAATAAACCCTCATCCCGTCAAGCACTGGCTACCATCGCCGGTTCTTGCGTGCAGTTTCTGCTACCGATTGAGAAAACTAAGGAGAAAAATATTCTCAATCTCGATAATTTTTCCCATAGAGTACAAGCGGCTCTAAAAGACTTACTTTGGGCTCATTCTGGCCGCATTGATGATGTCAAAGCAAAGGTAGACAAATGGTTAAAAGACATTCCTCAAGAAGCCAGACCAAAAGAAATTATTGGGATTACGATCGTCCGCAAACAGAAAGGTCGCGTTCGCGGTTCTATTGAGAAGACATTTTTACCAGTTGCTATGCGTCTCAACGTGGAGACAGGTGAGTGCGAACTGTGCTGTGCTTATGAAAAAGGCAATAGTTTACAAATCAGTCCTTGGAGCAAGTTTTCTGAGGCGATCGCCTTCATTTCCCAAATCTCCCCCGTAAAACTGGCTAATGATAAAAGTGGGCGTGAAATTCGTTTCATGAAATTTGTCGAACAGATTATTTCCACTTCTGTAGACAAGGGAAATCAACCATTAGTTACTATCGATTCTTCCAACTGCGTGCAACTTTGGCCTTGGCTTGCCGATTCTAAAATGAATGCAAATCAAATTAACCTCGGTCAGCAGTACGAGCGGATGCAAGATGCCTGGAAAGGCGCGCGGATAATTCGGATTCGCCAAGACCTCGCCCCTGGAATTATCGATAAAAAAGTCCGATATTTTGCAGAAACTTTTCTGGAAGATCGGCGAACAAAAGAAGAATTAACTTCAACCTGTGAAATTCCTTCTGCTTCCAGTGCCATGAAGTTATTTCGGCTGAATTCAAGAAATCAAAACAGCGAAATTAATCAAACGGGTTGTGTTGCTTACCTTTCTGTAGGACGTAAAACACTCCATCATGAATCGCGCGGTCAAAGTTGCTACGGCGAAACCCAAATCAGCGCAATTTTAAAAGTCAAAAAAGAGGAGGGTTCGCTAGAAAAAGTTTTAAACGAAGCCGGATTAGAGGTTCACAAAATCGGAACCCGTCCGCCTTATATCGGACACTTGCCAACTCCTAATCCCCTTGAAATTGTTGTGACTTTGCGACAAGAAAATGACGATCCAGATCGCCTTGCTGCGCTTGTAGAATCTCTGCGCTATGGTTTCGGCCATTACAGCGACTGGTCTAGTTTACCTGCTCCCCTGTTCTTCGAGCGTGTCGTGCGGGATTACATCAGCGAATTTGTAATTGAAGATGAGGAAGTGGAGGCGGAACCAGATTTGGAGGAATGATGCAGTCTAGGGGCGCTGTCGCGACTTGTTTGAGTGTGATGGCGTTGCTGTGGATGATTGACGGGCTTGAATTTAGGGCGATCGCTTTTAATGTCAAATTTAATGTCAAATGGCGAGAGAGTTTTGGCGATGGGGAGTAAAATTTGCAGATGTTGAGAAAATCTAGAATCTAGAATTTAAAATCTACAATCCTCTGAGGAGGCTGCACTGTATAATTAGTCAAGGCTGGATTTGCCAAAATTGGTGAGTGTAGTAGAGATTTTTTAGCGGTAAGGGCTCGATCGAACGTAGCAAATCACATGAATGAGGCTAAAGTCATCAAAATTGCGGTGGTGGGGGACGTTCACGATCGCTGGGAAGCAGAAGACGGCGAGGCGCTGAAGCATTTGGGCGTTGACTTGGTGCTGTTTGTGGGGGATTTTGGGAACGAGTCGGTGGATGTGGTGCGGGCGATCGCCCAATTGGACATTCCGAAAGCTGCGGTGTTTGGAAACCACGACGCTTGGTACACAGCAACCGAGTGGGGCCGGAGTCAGTGCCCCTACGATCGCACTCAAGAAAATTGGGTAAAACAGCAGTTAGATTTAATGGGAGAAGCCCACGTCGGTTACAGCAAGCGAGATTTTCCCGAATTGGGCGTAACTGTGGTGGGAAGCCGCCCGTTTACTTGGGGGGGGTCGGAGTGGAAGTACAACGATTTTTACTCGGAATGGTTTGGGGTAGAAAGTTTTGAGGAGTCGGCCAGACGCATTGCAGGAGCTGCTGCGGATGCGGACTGCGAAAATGTGATTTTTTTGGGTCACACGGGCCCGACGGGGTTGGGAGAGGCTCCTGAAGACCCCTGCGGGCGAGATTGGAAGCCGCTGGGAGGGGATTGGGGAGACCCGGATTTTGCTGAGGCGATCGATCGAACTCGCGGTTCTGGGAAGCACGTACCTCTGGTAACTTTTGGTCATATGCACCACAAACTGCGGCACACCAAGCACGAGTTGCGGAAGTCGTGTTTCTTGAGTGGGGAGGGTACAGTTTATTTGAATGCCGCCAGCGTACCGCGAATTGTGGAGAAAGAGCGATCGAAACTGCGGAATTTCTCGATCGTCCTGCTGGAAAATGGCACAGTGTCGGAAGCGTCTCTAGTTTGGGTGGGGGAAGATTTCGCCGTGGCTTTAGAACAAATTCTTTATCGGCGCGCTGAATCTGCGGCTATTTGTAGTTAGAGACAATTGCTGGTATGATAAAATTTATGCGCCTGGAGAGGTGGCAGAGTGGTCGAATGCGCCTGACTTGAAATCAGGTGAACCGCAAGGTTCCGTGGGTTCAAATCCCACCCTCTCCGTTTAAAAATTCTCCTGTCCGTTAAGGGTTTCAGATTCTCTATCCCCTCAAGAGTTCCCTTTTCCGCTCATCTTTGGATCACTCTTGGTATTTCGCAACAAAAAAACACCCCCGCAGGGGTGCTGTTGCTTACCAGGTAATTTTTCTAGCCAACTGACTTAACTAAACCCTTCCTCATCCGCCGGGTCGCCGTAGGGGTCTTCGCTCGCCGGACTCACATTGCCGAACATTCCAGCATCCGCTACGTAGTCAGCCGGGTCGCCGTAGGGGTCTTCGCTGGCCGGACTCACGTTGCCGAACTGTCCGTAGTCGGTACCGGCGTCGTCGGCCGGGTCGCCGTAGGGGTCTTCGCTGGCCGGACTCACGTTGCCGTACTCTCCGTACTCAGCCGGGTCGCCGTAGGGGTCTTCGCTGGCCGGACTCACATTGCCGTACTCTCCGGGATTTGAGGGATCTTCGTAATTGCCATCAGGATCGACTTGCTCGCTGTCTGGCCCGACGATCGCATCTTTTAACTTCCGCAAAAATCCATCTACCATGATAAAGTTCCTCTTTTTTAGGTGGTGAAAAACTGCTGTTTTAGATTGGGAATACCAGATTTAATTGAAAATCTCCAACCGGTAATCTAAAATCTCAAATGGTTAGGCTACTGTGCTGGAACAGGAGCTGTCGCTTCCGGCAAGCTAGTAAGGTCACGACCAGTATTTTGGTTGTTGTACCCCTGGAATTCGCGGTAACGCGCTGCCTCGGACTCCGGAACTTTAATTCCTTCAGGCGGGGGCGTTACCCAGTGAGCGCGATTCTGGGCATCGCGGTAGTAAACGCGACCGTTTTTGGAAAGGTAATGTTTTCCCTGCGGCCCCTTTTCTTGTTTATTTTTGTGCTGATTGTAGATGTAGTAAAGAGCTGCTGCTCCTGCTAAAGTAATCCCTACTTTTTGAACATTGCTCAGTCCTTTTTTCGCTTGTGGCGAAGGACTCGGGCCGCGATTAGTTTGCACTCCTCCAGCGCGAGTGTCGTCAACTGGAGGCGGGGGAGCGGAACTTTCCTGGCTAGAACCGCAAGCACTCAAAAACGGAAAGGTCAGCAGCGTTGTCAGCAGCAGAGCCATGAAGCGCGATCTTTTGGGTTCGGATTTGATTGTGTTCATTGCCGCTCCGAATTGTCGGGATTATAGGTAGAGTGTGTTCTGGCGAGGTTGAGGAATCCTGAGCTGCTGCCAACAGTTTTTAGAGTAAATTAATTTCTCAAAGCAATTTTGACAAAAAAGTATTTGCTGAGAATTTATCAACAGCGCAGGTACTGTATGGCGTTTCTATTTAATCATGCTGTAATCTCTCGATGATTTACTCATTCCAGGGATATAAATAAAGTTTCTTTTATTTCAGTCCGCAGGTATATGCCAATGCGCGCCTTCGGGTAACAATAAATTCCGTTTGTGGACTCCTCAAAGCAAAGTTAAGCAGACGGACGGGACGAGTCCGAAGCTCAAAGCAGCACTGGCGAGGGAAACGAGGCCGGATTTATAAGTCTGGCGGTGTTTAATTGCGCCCGACTGCTTGTCGGAGATGCCTGCAATTTTTTCGTGAGAATTCTGGAGAGGTCGATCGCACTATTGTAGAAATCTATTAACCGCGATAGAAAGCCCCCGAAGCTTTTCGGATATTTATGAAATTAAAGAATTTATTTACTGCTGGATTGTCGATCGCAGTTGTATTTACTGCGACTAAATATCTAACTTTTTCAAATCAACAAAACCAAGTCAAGGAATTGCTGCAAACCAAACAGTGTCCCGAGTGCAATTTCAGCAATGCCAACCTAAAAGGATTAGACTTGCAAGGAGTCAACTTGCAGGGAGCCAACCTAGAAGGTGCTAACTTATCAGGAGCAAAATTGGCCAATGCTAACTTAAAAAATGCGAACTTAAATAGAGCCAACCTGACGGGAGCTGATTTGGGCTGTGCCGGCATCACTTTCAACCTTGATGCGAACGATCGAGGAGCAAACATGGATTTTAATGTCACCGCTGTTCCAGAACAGAATAACCCAGAAAATGCAGTAGTTGGTTTCAATATGAAAGCAACGGATCGAGGAGCGACAATGCGTTTCAACCTCATGGGATGCGCTGACTTCTCGAATGCTAGCTTGCAAGAAGCTAAAATGCCATCTGGCACAATTCATCCTTAATAGCAGCCCATAAAGCAATCTGCTGTGTCATCATTTGTCAACTTCTTTTCATTCTTTCTGCTCTCTCTTTTCTCTTTCTCTGTGTCCTCTGTGGCCTCTGTGGTTCATAAAAAAAACCGCCACCTGTCAGTCAGCCGGCGGTTTTTTAAAGCAACTAAGTGCCGCCTAAAATTAGTGAGCAGAACCGTTGCCGTGATATTTATCAGTATCGTAGAATCCGTTTTTTGTGCCGAAGAAGAGACAGCAAACCGTGAAAACTGCTGTCAAGACTGCTAAAACTAACTTAACGTCCATAATTTACCTGCTGTTGTTGAGTGAGTGCAAATACTCAGATTGTAGAATCTTTTTGGCTGGCGCGGCCATCTACCAGCGTAGCGCCAGATTTGCTGGGCTGTACTCTGGTGCGGCAGTTTCCTGACGGCGAGACAATTCGGGGAATGATTGTCGAAACCGAAGCTTACGGCCCGGGAGATCCCGCTTGTCACGCTTACCGACAGCGCACTTCTCGCAATGAGGTGATGTTCGGGCCTGCGGGTATGAGCTACGTTTACCTAATCTACGGGATGTATCACTGTTTTAACGTGGTGACGGATGCAGAGGGAGTTGCTAGTGCTGTGCTGATTCGAGCTTTGCAGCTAGATGCGGTTCCCAAAGAATTCGCTGGAATTCCCGAGAAGAAGCGATCGCGCCTCGCCGCCGGGCCTGGGAAACTGTGTAAGGTACTGGATATCGATCGAACTTTAAGCGGTTTTCCCTTGGGTGCAGGCCAACCGCTGCGCTTGGAACACCGGAGCGAGCACTTTCAGCAAGCTGTGGAGGAGGGTACAATAAATTTTGTGCAAACTACGCGGATCGGGATTTCTCAAGGAATTGATTTGCCTTGGCGCTGGTATGTAGGGAACTCTACGGCTATGTCACAACTCTAGTAATGTCAAAGGTATCAGTGTAAATTTTGTCGCTTATCTTAGTGAAATTATGGCTTACTCTTCTGAAAATCCGATCGTACAACTCAAGAAATGCCTGACACTCGTTCAGGATGTTGGGAGTCACGCCGAAGCTAACCGAGCTTTCGAGCAATTGTGCGGGATTATAGATGCTGAAAATCCGATGGCGGCGCAACTGTTGGAGATGCTGTGGGAAGAAGCAATCATGGCCAGGCGATCGGCCTTATTTTGGCAGCAAATGAGCGATGTTGAGAAAGATATGGCTAATAGAATGATGGAAAATATGACGCAGATGCGGCAAAATTATTTGCGGTTGATGCAGGAAATGTAGGATTTGGTAATGGGGAATTGGGCATCGGGCATGGGGAAATAGAGACTCAACTCTGACGGAGTGACAATCCCGTTCAGCTTGAGCATCTTTTCCCCTGTTTTTTCTAGGGGAGCGAGGAATCAAGGGGTAAAAATAGGTTGTCTTCGATGTGCGATCGGACTGCAGGTGAGACGTTACAACCACTGTTTAGGCATTCCATCAAAAATTTATTAGCCTGATAATACTGAACAAGCAATTTTTTTTGCGCTTCTGTGAACTGCCAATCCTGACCAATATTACGATAATGAATTATCACATCTCTTAAGTTTTTAGTCCACTCTAAACCATTATTTGGCCACCATTCCCTAAATATATCTCTATTTGAAACAGGTAAGTAATTTTTCAATTGTTCAATTGTTTCATTAAACTCAGAATTAGTATTTTCTTTGAGGAGATCGTCGAGAGTTCTAGTGATAGCATTGAGAATAAGATTAGGATTAATATTATTATTAATCGCTGTATTAGTAGCAATTGTTCTACTAATAGCAAGAGCACTTATATAGTCAATAGCAATATCTATGTCAGTTTTGGTGTTGATATCAATATCTAAGCCAGTGGCAATAGTGTTAGTGGTAGTAACCTCAATAAGGCTACCAATAGCGCTGCCAGCACAGTCTGGGTCACTGGCGATAGCAATAGCGCGAGCGCGGGTAAGGTAAAAAAGACGAACGGCTGCTGGTTTGTAAGAGACATTAACTGAATTCGATTTCTTACTTACCCACTTGAGAAATTCCTAGAGTTTTTTATCAGTAATTATGAGCATATCAACTTGTTGCTTCATTAGTTGCAATAAGCTATCTGCTGCGGACAACATCTCAAGAGCCTGCAAAAATATCTCTCGCCAACGTGATTCAGTTATGTGAAGGACAAGTTGCGGACAACCCTGTTGAGAGCTTAGCAATTCCTCGGCCGCTAAATATTCTTGAAAAGTTTGATGGGAAAAAGCATATATGTCCCTCCTTTATTCACCAATAACCCCGATGAAACTTCAATGTCAGATAACTTAATGGGACAATGATCAATAGACCGCAAAACTTCCCCTTCTTCAAAAAAAGACTTACCATTTTCAAATGTAATAGCCGCTATTCCTCTTAAAGCTTTTCTCAACTCTTCTACATTTACCTGAGTACGGTAATTGAATTGATTCCATTTCTCTAGCAGCAGATTTATTCCTTGTTTGTAAATATCAACTTTTTTCGATGGTAAATCACGATTTTCTTGAAAAATTAAGCAAATCAGATGCAGCAAAAGTGGCGTATCAGCTAACTCTCGGATGCGTTTATTTTGTTGGTCTTTCAACTTTGTATCTAATTTATTTGCTAAAGCTTCTCTCTCTTGTGAAGTACCTACACGACTCTGAGAAAACCAATTATTAATAAATTCAGTTATTTGCTGTTCTTCAAAATTCGCAACTTTACATAAAAAAAACTTAAAAAGTTTGTTAGAGATATACGCCCGAGACTCTTTGCGACAACTAACTATAAATCGCTTGTCTACAAGCCGAGGAATTAAGCTATTAATTTTTTCGATTAATGTACCAACTTTTTCGTCGGAAACTTCGTCTAAACCATCGAGCAATAATAATATCCTGCCGCGATCGAGTAAATACTTAATTTCTTGTTCTGAAATATTACTACCGCAGTATTCTTTTTGAATATAGCGTAATATATCAATTTCATCGGGATGCTTGACATTTTCAGCCAAAGTTTTCAGACTGATAAAAACAGGTACTAACTTGGGGTTAAACTCGATTTCATCACAATGAAGCGCAATGTAATGTAGTAATGTAGTTTTACCTGCTCCCGGTTTACCCAAGACCATTAACTGGGGCTTTTCTAACACTACCTTTTTCCATGATTGCCGTTCCTGACTGAACCCACTCGAATCATAATCGTCGGATTCATTAAGCTCGGTCTGAACGTACATAGTGCTGAGCTTCCCCAGCCGCATAGGTCTATTAAATCGCGGGTTGAATGTGCATAAGTTTGCATACTCGTCTTGGATCGTTTCGTTGAAATGTGACCGTACCTTCTGCACCAGCGCCTCTATATCCTCTGAAGGAGAGGATGCGATCGCACAATCGCTACTCAGAAACTCTGGACTCTCGAAAGCTGCTTTTGCTTCAATATCTGCTTGTGGTAATAGTAAATTTTCTGCTGGCAGCGACGAGTGCGATCGCACAGTAGGCTGAGTAAATATTTTAATTAATTCAGTTAAATCAACTCCTAATACACTCGCTACTTTTTCAAGCGTTGTTGTTTTAGGTTCGGCAGTCTCTCCAGTTGCAATCTTACTAATCAAACCCCCGTCTAAACCAGTTTCTTTCGCCAGCCTACGCTGCGAGAAGCCTTTTTCTTTCAATAAGTTTTTAAATGCGTCTCCCGCTTGTTTGTTTTTTTTAGGTCTTGGCACTTCAGAATCCCCTCGCAATTTTGTTCAACTCTTGTTCAACCGTTGCACGTTCAACCAGTTGAACACTTACAACTTTGCAAACTTCAAACAGCAGATCACACTGGTGACATAAGCCAAATATCGAACTATCAAACAACCATGAACAATTCCTATTCTCAGCTAACTCTTTTTGACCTAGAATCCTACTCAGTCAACCCTCAACCGGAATCTCATAACGCCACCACCAAACGGACTGCATCAATCACAGTTTATCTGACTCCAGTGGAGAAGGCACAACTAGAAAAATACGCCACCAGCGGAGGCAAAACCCTGAGCGACACAATGCGCGAAGCCATTAAGGATTGGATACAAGGGCGTAGCTAACTCTCAATCTCTATCGCGATTGTATTTTGTGGGCGAGTCGTGACGGAGTTGTCACCCGGTCATTACTCGCCCACAAGCGACAGATACGAGAATTTTAGTCTTAAGTTGACACGACGAAAGGCTGTGGGGTGTCCCGATCCGCAGCTAGTTGCCCGATCGCAATTACCAACTTTTCCTATTTCATTAAAGCAGCGCCGCGATTGTAAAGTTCCCGCGCGTAATCAGTCCAAGTTCCCTGTCCCCAATAGCGGAAACAGCTTGTTTGCACCAACAAATTGTAAAGCAAAGCTTGCTGGTATTCAAACTGCTTGGTAACGGTCGCATCTTGCTGCACCAGCCGATCGTACTTTTGGTGAAATGCGGCGCTGAGTTGATTCATCGGTTCCAAGACGTTTTCGTAGCCTTTCACCCAACTCAAATCGTTAGTCCAAGAAGCACCATCCATGTGAAAATTATGGTCGGTTTGCTTGAGTTGCGCGATCGCACTTTCGACTTTTTCCGGTGTCGCACTATCAGGATCGACTAGCTGCCAGATTTTGTGCTGGTTAATCCCCTGACAAACAGGATAATCCTCAGGATTAACACCCGCCGCTTCAATTATCTCCAAATATTCAGTGCCGTTTAAACCGACAACGCCGGATTTTCCCCCGCCTTGTTCGCGGTTTTCGTGCCAAGCTTTGACAAAGGCGCTGGGGAATTCATTCATCATCACGCCGCCATTTTCGCCGTCGGCAATCTGAGTGACTAAAGAAGGAATTGTGATATTCCCAATTTGCTGTTTATTACGTCCTTTTGCTTCGTAATAAGGCTGCATTTGACCGACCAACTTTGTATCGGAACCTTGAGTTTTAATCAAAGTCGTGATGCTGATTGTTTCGCCGTGACAATTGCGGGCAACTAAACGGTTGGGAATATATTTTTGGTCTTGAGACAATCCCGAACCGTCGAGATTTTCTACAGAATGTTCCTGCACCATCAGCCAGCGGTAGCCGCATTCTTTCAAAGCTTTGATGTATTCGTAAAGTGTATCTGGGTGATTGGGGAAGTGCATTTCTGGGGGTGAAAAACCTTTAACCCGCTTCAGGGCGTCCAAGCCAAAAATTGCCGCAAAATGATGTTGCCACGCTTGAATTTGGAGTTTGATGTCGGGAATTGGAGTTGAGGGAATGACGGCGTGACTCCACATTGTCCCCAGCCATTCTACGTGAGGTTGATATTGAGGATCGCAGGTGATGCGCTTGAGATTATCAAAGATATCGTCCCGCCCCATTTGGCGCAATCCCCACAATAAGTTGCCCGAATAGTCGAGCATAATTCGCGGGTTGCAGCCTTCGGCAATCAGTTGGGGAATAAATTCTCCCATGCGGGAATAGCACCACGCAAACACTCCGGCATTGTGGTTGTCTCCTTGATTAGGATTTTCAAACATATTCTGCAAATTGCAGATAAGTTCGCCGTTTGCACCTGCAGGAATTGTGGGTTGGTGCATATGGAGGGCGCAGGCGAATCCGGCTTGAATGTTTTCGAGGCGCAGATTTGTCCTAGGTAAAAAGACTGCTTCATTGCTGTTGACTGCGGCACTGATTTCTGCTTCGGAACCGCAAATGTTGGGCAATCCTGAGTTGATTTCTTGTAAAATGGGTAAATTTGGAGATTGTGCGATCGCAGGCATAAATTTTTCTCAACAATTGTGGAGGGGCGCTGTCTGCTATTGCTAAGATAGCTAGATACTTTAACAGTAGCAGAGGATGTCTGCAAAAGATAAATTTCACCAGATAAGTCCGGGAGCGCGGCCGCCCCAAATCATGTGTCAAATCTTTAACACATTTTAAGTAAATAAGCGAGGTAAATTATGAAATACGAAATCAAGGTTTTGGAACCAACGGATTTGTGGTACATCCAAAATAACATTAATCCTGAAACCAATAAGTTTTACCATCCCACTAAGAATATTCCCCTCGTTCAGCAAGCGGAAATTAACTTGAACAATTCGGGAGTGATAATTCAAAAAGGTGCGCTGCATTGGTGTATGGGGAAATTGACTTCCGGTGTTTATAAAACGGATAACCGTTTAAAAGATATGTGGGTATCTTTGACAACGGAAATGGACTACAACGCTCCCGTATATCAAGGGACTGGTACGGTGAAACTGGAACCGAGACAAAAAGGGCATTTCCTGCATTATACGCCGATCGAGCTTTTGGATGCGGAGCAGTGGGAGTTTGATGATGGTATATTTCAGTTTTGTTCGGACAATGTAGTTATCGGTGCAAAAAAACTAAAATTCCGGCAAGTGGCTGCTTCTAATGACGGTAGGTGGAGAATTGCTGTTACAGCTTTGCGCGAGCAAAAAGCTACTGTTTTAGCAGCTACAAGTTCACCGGCTAAGATTGTCGAACTCAAGCAAGGTGAAACGTTGATAGCTGATTGCGATTTGGTTAAAGGATTTACCAAGGGGATTGAAGAAGATTATCGAAAATTAGGTCATTTTGGTAAAGGCGGTGGGGAGGGTTATGTTTGGTTTTATCAGGGGAAAGGTAAATTGTTAGTATGTGAAAATGATGGGATGGGTTTGGGTTGAGTTGTTTCATATAGCAATCCTTGCAGGAGTCGTAAACTTTTTACCCCACCCCAACCCTCCCCTTATCAAGGGGAGGGAGTAAGAAATTCACAAATGATTTAGGATTGCTATAGCGACAGAAGATTACCTCGATGAAAAAGAATGGATTTGACAAATTAGTTTGATGTTTGTAAAATCTGCACAAACAGGTCATTGATTACACTTTGGCACATCACGGACACGGCAGTGCCGTGTCCGTAACTGTATTTTAAGCAACAGTCCGGCCCGAATCGCTCTCAACTTCTGCTAGCTGCGCCTATTTTCCCTGTATTCCCAATGGCGGACTTGCTTATCTGCGTAGAAATCATATACTTTGTCAAGTTAAGAAAATATTTTTTGATTCATCCAGGAGCGAGAAAAAAAAATGTACATTGTACAAATTGCCTCGGAGTGCGCCCCCGTCATCAAAGCAGGGGGTTTGGGCGACGTAGTTTACGGTTTGAGTCGGGAGTTAGAGAATTCCGGCCACTGCGTCGAGATTATTCTACCGAAGTACGACTGCATGAGGTATGACCACATTTGGGGACTTCACGAAGCCTATCGGGATCTGGCTGTGCCCTGGTACGGCGGCGAAATCTTATGCGATGTCTACTGCGGCTGGGTGCACGGGGTGTTGTGTTTTTTCATTGAACCTCGATCGCAAGATAACTTTTTTAACCGCGGCTGTTATTACGGTTGCAATGATGACAATATGCGGTTTGCATTTTTCAGCAAAGCTGCTTTGGAATTTTTGCTCAGAAGCAACAAGCGTCCCGATGTGATTCACTGTCACGATTGGCAAACTGGTTTGATTCCAGTCATGCTGTTTGAAATTTACAAATACAATTGGATGGAAAATCAGCGAGTCTGCTATACCATTCACAATTTCAAACATCAAGGCATGGGCGGTAGCGATATTTTGCAAGCAACGGGTTTGAATCGAGATGATTATTATTTTGAGTACGATCGCCTGCGAGATAATTTTAACCCTTTTGCCCTCAACTTTATGAAAGGCGGCATTGTGTACTCGAACTTTGTGACGACGGTTTCGCCACACCACGCTTGGGAAGCTCACGTCGGCGAGTTCGGCTACGGTTTGGGCCACACTTTGCATTTATATCAAGAGAAGTTTCGCGGGGTGCTCAACGGCATTGATTACGATGTGTGGAATCCCGAGAGCGATCGCTATATTCCGCACCACTATACTGAGGAGAATTTGGCAGGAAAAGCCAAAACTAAAAAAGCTTTGCGCGATCGGCTTTTCCTGCGCGATGCTGACAAGCCTATTATTACCTTTATCGGTCGTTTGGACGACCAAAAAGGCGTTCATCTCCTCCACCACGCAATTTATTACTCTCTGAGTAAGGGCGCGCAATTCGTGCTTTTGGGTTCGGCGACGGAAGCGGGAATTAACGCTCATTTTCAGCACGAAAAACAGTTTTTAAATGATAATCCAGACTGCCATTTGGAACTAGGTTTTAATGAGGAACTCTCGCACTTAATTTACGCGGGTGCGGATATGATTGTGGTTCCCAGTAATTACGAACCCTGCGGGCTGACTCAGATGATCGGGTTGAGGTACGGTACTGTGCCTGTGGTGCGGGGAGTTGGCGGTTTGGTGAATACTGTGTTCGATCGCGATTACGGCACCAGCCACACCCCCGAAGAGCGCAACGGTTACGTGTTTTACGCAAGCGACTACTACGCTTTAGAGTCGGCGATCGATCGCGCGATCGGATTGTGGTATGACTATCATGATGAATTTGAAAAACTCATGCTTCAAGGCATGAATTGTGACAATTCGTGGAAATATCCAGCTAAAGACTATGTGGAAATTTACGAGCTAATTCGACACAAATAATCAGTAGGGCTCTTGCAAAAATAATTAGGATGGGCTAGAATCCCATCCCACAATTTTTTTTTCTTGTGGGACGTTGCTCGGAGCAACGTCCGAAAATTTGATTAAAAGGACTTATGCAAGAGGTCTAGTAGGGCTAGCAGTGTGCAACTTACTAACTGTAGGGTGTGCACAGCTAGCCTACGTCTTGGTGGCTGTTGAGCCTGGTCGAGAATTCCGGCAGTTGATACATGGCGGTAAAAAAAATGCCGGTTGAGCGAAATCGAGACCGGATTTCTGACCACGAGTGCGTCAGCCCTAAAATAGTTACGATCTTGATCATCAAATAAGAATTACTTGCATTAATATAGTAAAGCAATGACGATAGATGGCTGTGGATGCACCATCGTGTCAATTACCAGATGAAAAAATCTATCATTATAGAACAATGAGCATTTCTCGGCGTATTTTTCTTGCCAGCGGTACAGCAATGGCTGTCGTGGCAGTGGGGGAACTAACCAAAAAAGCCCCTGTCGCAGCCCAAACCGGCACTCTCAACCTTTATTCAGCACGTCACTACGACACTGATAATGAGTTGTACCAAAGCTTCACCAAAAAAACTGGGATCAAGGTTAACCTCGTTGAAGCGGATGCTGACCAACTAATTGAACGGATCAAAAGTGAAGGTGCAAATAGCCCCGCTGATGTTTTCATCACGGTGGATGGTGGGCGTTTGTGGCGGGCAAAACAAGCAGGTATTCTGCAACCTGTTTCTTCAACAGTGCTGACATCGGCAATTCCAGCAAGTTTGCGAGATCCTCAAGGTTTCTGGTTTGGTCTATCGCGCCGGGCACGGGTGATTGTTTATAACAAAAGCAAGGTGAACCCTGCCCAGTTGTCAACCTATGAGGCGCTGACAGAACCTCGGTGGAAAGGCAAAATTTTAGTGCGATCGTCCACTAATATCTATAATCAGTCTCTGGTTGGGGCTATGTTAGCGGTTCATGGAGCTCAAAAAACAGAAGCTTGGGCGCGAGGATTGGTGGCTAATTTTGCACGTCCTCCAGAGGGAAATGATACGGCGCAAATCAAGGCGGTTGCTGCTGGGGTAGGCGATATTGCCCTGGTTAATACCTATTATGTAGCTCGCTTAATGAAATCGAAAGATCCCGCAGAACAGGCGATCGCGGCGAAAGTAGGTGTATTTTTCCCGAACCAGCGCGATCGAGGTACTCACGTCAATATTTGTGGTGCCGGTGTAGTCAAAACCTCGCGTAACAAAGCAGGCGCGATCAAATTCTTGGAACACTTAGCCAGTCGCGAAGCGCAACAAATTTTTGCTAGGGGTAATTACGAATACCCTGTGATTTCAAATGTGGCGATCGATCCAGTGGTTGCCAGTTTTGGTACATTCAAATCTGACCCTCTCAACCCTGATGTGTTTGGGAAAAATAACCCAGAAGCTTTAAAGATTGCCGATCGCGCCGGATGGAAATAGAGGCTTTTTGAACAAGAAGCTACTCTTTGTGATTCGGCGGTTTCAACCGCCGAATCCAACCAACTTTAATTTTTAATTTTACCATCCGGCATTATAGCGCCTTTCAGGTTTGCCCCTGTCAGGTTTGCCCCTGTCAAATCAGCACTATTTAAGTCAGTTTCACTTAAATCGGCATTACTAAGATTGGCATTATTCAGTTTTGCCCCTCGCAAAAAAGCCCCCTTAAGATTTGCATTACTCAAATCAGCATTTGTGAGATCGGCGGCAGATAAACCTGCTTTTTCCAGAGAAGCACCTTTTAAATTTGCACCTTTGAGATTGACGCTATCGAGTAAGGCTTCATTAAGTTTGACATTTTCTAGCGCTGCACCTTCCAACTTAGCACCATTGAGATTAGCGCTTGTTAAATCCAGGTTGCTTAACTTAGCGCCACTCAGATCGCATTCTGGACATTGCTTAGTTTTTTGCAATGTTTCGAGGGGGCTTGTCGCCTGTTTTTGGCATCCAAACGTGACAAAAACACTAAGTAGTAAGAAAGAGATTGTGCCAGTAGTGCGGGTAAACATTGCTAATTTTTTATTAATCATCTTGATTTTCAAAGGAATAATGTTAACTGTTAACTGTTGACTGTTAACTGTTGACTGTTGACTGTTAACTGTTGACTGTTAACTGTTAACTGTTAACTGTTAACTCTGTTGAAGAATTGCGCGATCGTGCAATTTTCCAACTTAATAAAATAACCGGTAACATCCCCACTAAAACAATTGCCAATGCTGGGCCAGAAGCTTCAGCCAAGCGCTCATCTGAGGCAAGTTGATAAGTTCGCACAGCCAAGGTATCAAAGTTAAACGGTCTAATAATTATAGTAGCAGGTAACTCTTTCATTACATCAACGAATACTAACATCATGGCAGTTAGTAGACCTCCCGTCATCATTGGTGTATGAACTGTAACTAAAGTTTGCATCGGGCTATAACCCAAACTTCTCGCCGCATCATCTAAATTAGGCTTAATTTTGCCCAAACTTGACTCCACCGCATTTAAAGAAACAGCAAGGAAGCGAACTATATAAGCAAATACCAAAGCTGCGATCGTACCACTTAACAACAAGCCTGTAGAAATTCCAAAGTTTTCACGCATCCAACTATCAAATAGATTGTCAATTTTTCCAATGGGAACCATAATCCCCACTGCAATCACAGAACCAGGTACAGCATAGCCCATTGCCGCAATGCGAGTTCCTAACTGCACTCCTAAATTAGGATATAACCGTAAACCATAAGCCATAATCAAGGCAATAACTACGGCTAAAATTGCTGTCAGGGTTGCCAAAATTAAACTATGACGGGCAAAAGTCCAAAAGCGTTCATCTAAAGTGAGTTGCCAATTAGCTAAGGTCAACTTTACTAAAAGACCCGCTGGCAATAAAAAACCAAAAAACAGCGGCATAAAACAAGCAATTACCGCTAAGATTTCCCTAATTCCTTTCAGTTGATAAGTTTGTAGTTGGCGATAGCGGCTGCTAGCTTGATAATATTTAGTCCGACTGCGAGACCAGCGTTCTAGCAAGATTAAACCGAGAACAAATAATAATAGCAGGGCAGCTAATTGATTGGCTGCAATTCGTTCTCCCATGCCAAACCAAGTCCGATAAATACCTGTGGTGAAGGTATCAACTCCAAAATACTGAACAGTGCCATAATCGTTGAGAGTTTCCATCAAAGCCAGTGCTAAACCTGCTACAATTGCGGGTCTTGCCATTGGTAAGGCAACTGTAATAAAACTCCGCCAAGGACTACAGCCCAGTATTCTACTAGCTTCTAGGGTACAAGTGGATTGCTCCAAAAATGCAACTCTTGTTAATAGGTAGACGTAGGGATATAAAACTAAGATTAGCATTAATATTGCTCCAGGGAGCGATCGCACGTTAGGAAACCAATAGTCTCCATAACTCCAGCCAAAAATATAACGCAAAGCAGTTTGAACTGGGCCGGAAAATTCTAAAAAGTCTGTATAGGTATAAGCTAGCACATAAGCTGGAGCCGCTAAGGGTAACAGTAATGCCCATTCAAATACGCGACTGGCCCGAAAGCGACACATTGTTACTAGCCACGCACATCCTACGCCAATCACGACAACACCAAAGCCTACACCGATCATTAACAATAAAGAGTTGACGATATAACGAGTTAAAACTGTATCGGTTAAATGTTGCCATGTATCTTTAGCTTCAAAAAAGATACTGGATAAGACACTGATGACTGGTATGGCGATCGGCAATGCTAAAGCGATAATCGCGATCGTCCACCCACTAGCGGATAAACCGCGTAAGGTCGATAGCCATTGGATTGTCCTGATTCCTGTTTGGTGTAGTGATTTTTGGGAATTTTTCATTGCTAGTAAAAAGTCTAGCTTGCTAGTTTATCAGTAGGTGTAAACATTTGTCAAGTCTTTATAAGAATTTATCTCACTAAGCTGGTATATTGTAGAATAGTAAATTGTTGATTATTTATAGCAATAATGGCTCGACCGATAATTCTGCATTTGGATGGTGTAACAAAACAGTATGCCCAAGCAGCATCACCTGCGGTGGCATCTGTCACCCTGACTTTACATCAGGGAGATATACTGGGGTTGTTGGGGCCATCGGGTTGTGGGAAAACAACGTTGCTGCGGTTAATTGCTGGTTTTGAACAGCTACAAGCAGGGACGATCGCTCTAGCAGGAAAAACTGTAGCCAGTGTTAATATGTCAGTCGCGCCGGAACAGCGAGACATTGGTATGGTGTTTCAAGACTATGCACTCTTCCCCCATTTGACAGTCGCGAAAAATGTAGCTTTTGGCTTGACGCATCAAGGAAAAGAGTCAAAGCATAATATTCAGAAAGGTGTCACCGAAGCATTAGCGTTGGTGGGATTAGAAGGATTGGAAAACCGTTATCCCCATGAATTATCCGGGGGTCAGCAACAGCGAGTGGCGCTGGCCCGTGCGTTAGCGCCTAGACCTGCGATTATTTTACTAGATGAACCATTGAGTAATTTAGATGTACAAGTACGGTTAAGATTGCGTCAGGAAGTCCGCGAGATTCTCAAAGCAACGGGAACCTCTGGTGTATTTGTCACCCACGATCGCGAAGAAGCACTTTCGATTTCAGATTGGGTAGCGGTGATGCGTCAAGGTCAATTAGAACAGTTTGGCACTCCAGAGGAAGTTTATCAAGAACCAGCATCTCGATTTGTGGCTGAGTTTGTGACGCAAGCTAATTTTGTTTCTGCATCGCTGAAGCAGGATTTTTGGGAAACAGAAGCAGGTTGTTTTCCTGTTAAAGGAGATTTAGGTTCACAAGTTCCCTGTGATGTTTCTACTCAAGGAGAATTGATGATCCGGCAGGAAGATTTAAGTTTGTTTTTAGATGAAGATTCGCCTGTTGTGATTTGCGATCGCCAATTTTTAGGTAGAGAAAATCGTTATTGTTTAAAAACTCCTTCTGGCGAAAAGTTATATGCACTCACAACCACAGGAAATGTTTTTCCCATTGGTTCTAAAGTTCGGTTATCTTGTGGTGATAATTCTCCCTTAGCTTTCTTTGTCGGTAAGCCTAAGCCATAGCTAATTGCTAATTCCTAATAGACATCTCCCAAAAAGAATCTAAAACCGTTGCCCTATGTAGAAAAGGTTATTTGCAGCCACTCAACAGGAAGGTTAAATTTTTCCCCGACAGGTGAATGCGATCGCCCGCAACTCCTTCTCATTGATCGCCCTCTTTCCCTCTCCTCAAAAAATAGAGCCACCAGCAAGGCTCAAATCAGATCCGCATCGATCGCCAATATGCCACCAACCCCCTCAGCAACAAATTCCCCTCGCTATCCCACCAGTCTAACCATTGCTGAGTCTGATTTTGATAACTGCCTTCCCATAGGCCCAATTGTACTCCCATAAGTTCGATCGGCTAGTGAAGGAAACAATATTACAAAATAAAAGCCTTTCATCCCCGGACTAAAGTCATCGGGATGAAAGGCTTTTGCACATTTTGACCAGCCTTCAATCTTGTTGGTTTGACAGATTTAAGCTAATTTTATTCAAATGAAAGTATGTTAATTTTCGGACTTCTGTCCTTGCGATTCTCGCACAGCAACTTCTGAATCCGGCTGATTCAGAGCCATTTCTAGAGATTTTGCAATCTCGACTGGCTCTGGAGTGCGCTTAGAAAATCCCCACACAAACATCAAGACGATACTGGAAATTAGCAGCCATTGCGGAGGAACTAAATCTGGATCAATTACTTTCACCAACAACCGCATTCCCACGAACCCAACTGTGATGTAACCAGCACTTTCTAGGTGAACGAATTCATCCAGCCAGCGGATGAACAACCCGGCCATGAATCGCAGGGCAATAATTCCAATAGTAGCGCCTGTTACGACGATAAAAGTGTTATCAGAAACAGCGATCGCAGTAGTAACGCTATCCAATGAAAACGCTAAATCCGTAAAAGCAATCATGGGAATTGCTTGCCACACAGTCGCAAATCTGGGCCCGTGATGTTCTCCTTCAGAGTCTGTCTCTGAAGTAAAATGTTGGAAAACAAGCCACAGCAGGTAAAGAGCACCCAGCAGCTCAAACTGCCAGTATTGGATCACCCAAGTAGCCGTTAAAATTAGGGCGATCCGCAGAACAAAAGCAATTATCAAACCCAAGTTGAGAGCTTTTTGCTGATCCTTGGCATCTTCCAAACCTTTAGAAATAGACGCCAGGGCGATCGCGTTGTCAGCCGAAAGTACAGCTTCCAAAGCCACCAAAACCAACAATAATAAAAAGCCGTCAACTCCAAAATTGGGTGAAGCGTCGAGAAATTGATCTAGCATTAACTATTTTGTGCACCTAAAAATGGCAAGGGTCGAGCGCAGCGCAAATTACCCGCTCTGTCTAACATTAGTGTCACCTTCACTTAAATCTTAACCTAACGCGGTAATTCTGTGGGAGGCGATCGTCCGAACAACGTCCGAAGCAAGCAGTCCCAGGAAACAAGGAAAAATTCTCCCCCTCCGACACTCACAAACTGCGCCACTGCGCCACTGCGCCACTAGGCCACTCCTCCCCGGACGCACCATTTGTGTTGCAAGTTGTAACAAATGATTCCCAAAAGTGCCAATTTGTCTCAAATTGGTGAAAGCTCGTGCCCGCGAAAAGGAGTTTTGCGAATATGTCTTTAACAGATACCCAAGTCTACGTAGCGCTCGTAATTGCTTTGATTCCCGGAATCTTGGCTTTCCGGCTGTCAACTGAACTGTACAAATAGTTTCCAGACACCAGTTGCGAACCGCAAAACGCCTGCCTGACCAGTTAAATCTCTCGCTTTACAGATACAGACAATTGCTGCTGCAGTGCAGTAGATTGTTTGTGTTCAGCAAGACGAGACTGCAAGGGCAGGCATTTTTATGGGGAAATTCCGTCTTCACGCGTCACCTTTGTCTCAACAATTTTGGGTGTCAGCACCCTGACAAACAGCGGCGAGTGTGCGTTAAGCTCAGAATTTGCTCTTTTGAACTCTAAAACGTCAGTCTCAGGTATTTGAAAAAAAATTATGCAAGCGATTCAACCCACCGTTACCCCACTGCGTCCTGTAAAAAACTCCCCTCGGGTTACTCCTCGTCGCAGCAGCAGCCGCCAGCGTTCCTACCCTCACCAAACCCTCGCGGCCGAAACAGGCGTCAAGTTGGCAGTCAACATGGTACTTTCAGTCTGTGCCACTTCTGCTTTGCTTCAGCTTTGGCCTCACTACCGGGCGGTGCAAGAAAAATTGCACGAAATCCAAGCTGAAGTCAATCTTACCCAAGGGCGAGTAAATCAGTCGCGATCGGACTTTAACCGCTACTTTGACCCTAGTCTGGCTAAAACTGTGATGCAAGAGCAAAGCAACCAAGCTGACCCGCAGCAGCGTCCGGTGATTTTGCAAGAAGCCGAGGTTCCCGACGCCGAGGAATCAGCCCCGCAACCTTAAGGGAACGGCTGTTTTGGGTTTTGATATCACGTCCGATGTGCATCATTCTTTTATGTCATTGCTTCGCACAGCGAACAATGACAGATGAATCTGTCGGACGTGATATCACTTTTGACTTAAAGAGTTTTTAGGATGATTCTTGTCTGTCCTGGGGAACGAAACGCAGAGACAGACAGACCTGCGTATTGTCACCTGTTGCAATCTCAAAACTTCAAACTCCGCCTTATACTGACTTTGCCAGCACGGTTTTTTCTTTAAGTAGTTGCAGTGCAGCTTGATATTGCAAGTCTGCTGCAGTGCCAATCTGATCGCGCGCGATGGGTTCCAAAGGCACTACGCGATCGGGCGCAATCCCCAGCTTGTTAATATCTTTATGGTTCGGTGTCTCGTACTTAGCAACAGTCACGGCTAACCCGGAACCGTCAGACAAATCAAACAGCGACTGAATCAGTCCTTTGCCAAAAGTCTTTTCTCCTACCAGTTGAGCTCTGCCGTTATCTTGCAGCGCACCCGCCAAAATTTCGCTAGCACTGGCAGTTCCCTTGTTAACCAAAACAATCAGTGCATCGTTAGTTAGGGCTTGTCCAGAGGCTTCAAAACTGCCGAGAATGCCTTGTCTGTTCACCGTGTAGACGATCGTCCCGGAATCGAGCCACAAGCGGGCAATTTCAATTCCTGCTTGCAACAGTCCGCCCGGGTTGTTTCGTAGGTCGAGAATGTAGGCGGCTGCTCCTTGTTTTTCCAAGCGGTCGATCGCGTGAGCGACTTCCTCAGTGGCGTTAGCGCTGAATTGACTCAGGCGAATGTAGCCCACCGGCAAATTTTCCGACCCCGACTGCAATTCGGCGTAAACCGGATTCAGAGCAATGCGATCGCGCAGTAGCTCAATTTCCTCAGCAACGTCCCTTCCTTCGCGCCCCAAGGTCAAGGTAACAGGAGTACCTATGCGGCCGCGCATTCGAGTTGCTGCCTCGTCTAGGCTCAATTCTGAGGTAGGAGTGCCATCAATTTTCAGAATGCGATCCAGGGGTTGGATGCCAGCTTTATCTGCCGGTGAGCCGGACAAAGGAGCCACCACTGTCAGGGTATTTGTCTGGGGGTCGATCGCAATTTGCAGCCCAACTCCCGTCAATTCTCCCGAAGTGTTGACCTGCAGGCTGCGGTACTGTTCGGGTTTCAGCAGTCGAGTGAACGGGTCGTCGAGATTCGCCAGCATCCCCTGAATCGCCGTGTAAGTCTGCTGTCTGTCGTTAAGCGGTTGCTTGACAGCTTTTTCGCGAATCGACCACCAGTTTTTAGAGTTGAAGCTGTCGTCCACATAAGAGCGATTGACAATTCGCCAAGCTTCGCTCAATAGCTGCTGTTCAGGAGTCAGCGCCGCCGCAGGCCCGGCCCAGGGGCATAGAACTAGGGCGACTTGGAGGAAAAGTACAATAGCAATCTGGAAAACTCGTCTGTGCATGATTTTTCTGTAAAAGATAGGCAAGTATTGCATCTCCTGTATTTTAAGTTTGTAAGCTTTTAAGCTGTTGGGCATTCAACTCTCCCCAAGGGATTCGGCATTCGTCAAACGTCCGCCGGGAACAAAAAATTAGTTAAATGTAACATTTAATCGCAAAATGAGTGAAGTTTTATCATAAATATTAAAATTTACGCCCCAGCGACCCGGTGGCAGGCTCGGACTTTGGTACTGAGCTCGGCTCTTGGCTGTATGCCAGCTTGGGGCGGATGTTGAGCTTGCAGAACATGGTATTTGAGACTCGGCAAAAGCTTCGCTCGCGTGAAATTTGCACAGCAATTATGTTACATTTTTTATCACAGTCTGGAATTCGATCGGGCAACGCCAGCGAGTAGGGACAAGCCACCGCTTAGTTTCCCAGGGCTTGCAGGCGATCGCACAATAGAGTTCCTTTCGTCAGCTCCAAATTTAAAAAATAGCCTCAGGCATTTGCTAGTAAAAGCAAGCTGCTCGGCGCGGGGCGACAAAAAACCTTGTGGCTGCTGCCCTGAACCTCAACCACAGCAATATTCTTTTAGGAATTCTGGCTCCATGTTTTCTAAACAAATCACCGACTCAAAAACCTACCAGTGGTTTGAGGAACGCCTGGAAATTCAGGCGCTCGCCGATGACATCACTACAAAGTATGTACCCCCGCACGTCAATATTTTCTACTGCTTGGGCGGAATTACTTTAGTTTGCTTTCTGATCCAGTTTGCCACCGGCTTCGCCATGACTTTCTATTACCGTCCCACGGTAGCAGAAGCTTTTTCTTCAGTGCAATACCTGATGAATGAAGTCAACTTCGGCTGGCTGATCCGCTCCATCCACCGCTGGTCTGCCAGCATGATGGTACTGATGATGATTTTGCACACCTTCCGGGTTTACCTGACCGGCGGCTTCAAAAAGCCCCGCGAGTTAACCTGGGTGACAGGAGTAATCTTGGCAGTCATCACTGTTTCTTTCGGCGTGACCGGCTATTCGCTGCCTTGGGATCAAATCGGTTACTGGGCAGTTAAAATCGTTTCCGGTGTCCCCGAAGCCATCCCGTTTGTCGGCTCTTTGATGGTTGAACTGCTGCGCGGCGGTGTCAGCGTCGGTCAAGGCACTTTGACTCGCTACTACAGCTTGCACACTTTTGTGTTGCCTTGGCTGATTGTAGTGTTCATGCTGGCTCACTTCTTGATGATTCGCAAGCAAGGTATCTCTGGCCCGTTGTAAGTTTTGAGTTGTGGGGGCGGTACTTTTTTTGCCCCCCCCGCTGAATTGTGAGTTGAAAATTCAGAATTCATCACTCATCAAAAAATTGGGCACGAAACCCCGTCCTTCTAGGACGGCTTTGTATTAGCATCTAGATGGTCACTGACCCACTGTCCGTCGATGGATTCAGACAGCTCGGGCGGGCGAAGTCCAGTTTGACTGGCGGCGCAGACAAATCGGTAGACCGGGAAAAGAGGATAGGGCAATGGCAAACATCCCTAGAATCAAAACAATACATAAGAATTCCTTTTGGGGTTTTCGACACATAAGAACCGCAGGGCTTGCGGGGATAGTCTGTGGAGCGAACGTAAGACCAATACTCCTTGAGGGTGGAGGCAGTTGCAAAGAAGCAGAAACCTAAATTGTGAGGTTTAGGAATCACCGCACCTGATAGTCGGTGAGGATGTCAAGATATTTATTTACGGCCCATACTTCCTGCGATCGCACCGCTGATTCAGACTAACGAATACAGCGGAATCCCAGGCCCGGCTAAAACTAAAAGGAGAACACTCTTACTATGTCTATTCTCAAAAAACCAGATTTGAGCGATCCAGACCTCCGCGCTAAGCTCGCTAAGGGCATGGGTCACAACTATTACGGCGAACCAGCTTGGCCCAATGACTTGCTCTACGTTTTCCCTATAGTCATCATGGGAACGATTTCTCTGTGCGTCGGTTTGGCCGTACTAGACCCGGCTTTGGTTGGCGAACCTGCTAATCCTTTTGCTACTCCGCTGGAAATTCTGCCGGAATGGTATTTGTGGCCTGTGTTCCAACTCCTGCGCGTTTTGCCTAACAAATTGTTGGGTATTGCTTGCATGGCCGGTGTTCCCCTTGGTTTGATTTTGATTCCGTTCATCGAGAATGTTAACAAGTTCCAAAATCCGTTCCGTCGCCCTGTTGCTACTACTGTTTTCCTGTTGGGAACTGCGGTAACTCTGTGGTTGGGTATTGGTGCTATTTTCCCGATCGACAAATCTTTCACGCTGGGTCTTTTCTAAGATTTAAGCTTGCTTGATTTTGACGCCCGCGGGTTTCCTGTAAAGTGCTTTTGTACTGGTGGGAAACTTTAGCGGGCGTCATTTGATTTTAGATTTTAAATTTGAAATTTGAGATTTGGACTAAAGTGCGAAATTAGAGCCGATGATTCGGGAAAATATACGATGTTTAGGCTATGGTAGATAATTTATCAATTCCAGAAGATTATAATATTTTCCTGCGGGAACTGAAAGAACGCATCCGCAATGCTCAAGTACGGGCAGCAATTTCTGTTAACCGAGAATTAGTGTTGCTTTATTGGCAAATCGGACAGGACATTTTAAATCGACAACAGCAGCAAGGATGGGGAACTAAAGTTATAGACAATTTGGCTGCTGACTTGCAAAAAGCATTTCCAGAGATGAAGGGTTTCTCATCTCGCAATCTTAAATATATGAGGAGTTTTGCGGAAACTTACGCGGATGAGCAATTTGTGCAACAGGTTGTTGCACAAATTCCTTGGGGCCATAATCTCCGCATTTTGGATAGTGTGAAAGATGGCGTTGAGCGCGAGTGGTACATTCGCCAAACTATCGAGCAAGGATGGAGTCGAAATGTGTTAGTTCATCAGATAGAAAGTGGGCGGTATCGACGGCAAGGTAAAGCTGATACTAATTTCTCTCGCACTCTGCCAAGCCCGCAATCTGAACTGGCTCAACAGTTATTTAAAGACCCTTATAATTTTGAGTTTCTCAGTTTAGGGAAATCAGCCCAAGAGCGAGATTTAGAGAAGGCTTTGATCGAACGTATCCGCGATTTTTTGCTGGAATTGGGGGTAGGGTTTGCTTTTGTGGGGAGTCACTATCATCTAGAGGTTGAAGGGGAAGATTTTCATCTTGATTTATTGTTTTATCATTTACGTTTGCGTTGTTTTGTGATAATTGACTTGAAGGTGGAAGCGTTTAAGCCCGATTTTTCGGGAAAGATGAGTTTTTACGTTTCGGCTGTGGATGATTTACTGAAACACCGGGACGATATGCAGACTATTGGGATGATTTTATGTAAGAATAAAAAGCAGAAAATTGTCGAATATTCTTTGCGAGATATGAATAAGGCGATCGGAGTTTCTACTTATCAATTGCGGGAGGCTTTGCCGGAGAAGTTGCAAGAGAGTCTGCCTAGTATTTAACAGTTGGAAGCTGAGTTAGAAGCGGTGGATCTGGAAATTGAGGAGGAGATAGCCTAGGGTGCATCGTTTGGTATAAATCTTTCTGTGCACATCGAACATCTAGCAGCGACGCACCATACAAGGAGCAGGTTTCACCAACTTCCATTAAATTTTATTGCGAAGGCTAGACAACAGACCGAGAATATATGGCATAAGTCCTGGGTATTTTTTGTATAACTGCGGGAACTTCAGACATATAGAATAATAGCAACTGCCGCAGGTGCCAGCTATGTCCTCAGAGAAAGCATTAATTCTTGATTTTGCCAAGACAGAGGCGATGAAATCGATTCTACCGCATCCGGCCATTCTATCTAGTCACGGCGCAAATTGGGAGGGGATTCATGTCGAATATCACCGTCAGCCGCCAAACGAATCTCCCGAACACTCTCTCCAACAGCACAGCATTGGCATGATACTCTCTTCAGCTATCGGGGGAGTAGCACTGAACGGGAAACGCTACGGTAGCCAACCCTGCCAAAGTGGAGAGATGTTCATCGCTGCTGCTGGTACTGATTTTCAGTCATACGCAGTTGAAGAACAGGAATTTATGGCGATCGCCTTTGAACCTACCGACTTCGACAATACAGTTGCCGAATCAACCAATTCCAACCTCATTGAAATTATACCGCACTGGAAAATCAGCGATCCGTTGATTCTCGGCATTGGCTGGGCCCTCAAAACCGAACTCGAATCAGGTGGATTAAACGGTACTCTCTATGTCGATGCACTGAAAAACGCCCTTTCACTTCATGTGTTGCACCACTATTGTGCACAAAAACCCAAGCTACAAGATTTTGAAGGCGGTCTCGATCCTAGCAAATTGCAGATAGTTATTGACTACATCAATGACTATCTCAACCGAGACTTGCACTTAGGCGAACTTGCTAATCTAGTCCAGATGAGTCCTTATTATTTCACTCGTTTGTTCAAACAATCTACTGGAATTACGCCGCATCAGTACGTGACAAAATGCCGGATTGATCAAGCCAAATTGTTGTTAAAACAGCCAGAGTTTTCTATAGCATATATCTCGCAGCAAGTCGGGTTTCACGACCAAAGTCACTTTAGTAAAACCTTCGGCAAAATCGTCGGTTTGACTCCTAAGAAGTATCGCGATCAATTCTAATAGTCTTGGACGCATCAAGCCCCAAGAAACCGGGTTTTTTACCGAATCGGTGGGATGCAACCAAGAATTATCGTCAAAAACCCGGTTTCTGACCACTCCTGACGCATCAAGCCCCAAGAAACCGGGTTTTTTACCGAATCGGTGGGATGCAACCAAGAATTATCGTCAAAAACCCGG
>NZ_JAUBRI010000051.1:0-11409 GCF_036701795.1 Microcoleus sp. N9_A1 | reverse complement strand
TTTCTGACCACTCGTGCGTAAGTCCTAACTAAGTTACAAATATTCATAAATATGGGATAATTTTCGCAAGAAATTCATATTTTGCGCCAGTTTTCCGCAAGAATTTACAATACAGCAGAGGTGTGTTTCTCTAGACTGTGCACAAGTCTAAAAATAATCTGTTTGTAATCAGGAATGCGAGTCCTTGCTGGTTAGTTGGGTAATAAGTATAGTCCTGAATGGAAACTTTTTAAAGTTTAGTAACATATCTTATAAATGAAGCAGGGATATCAGCTATGAACGCTCAAAATCAACAATCATCTTACGGTCAAATTCCCTTAAGTTTTATTGCAAATAATGGACAAACCGATCCATCTGTGAAATTCCAGGTAAAAGGCGCAGGTCACAGCATCTTTTTCAGTCCCAACGAAATCTCCTTCACTGCTTTCTCTACACCAACTGAACCGGGAAATCCAGCAACAGCAACTTCTGCGACTGTCCGCAGCAGCTTAGCAAACAGCAACCGCAATCCCACAATTTCCGGCTTGCAACAATTGCCGGGAGTTGCCAACTTTCTCTTAGGCGAAGATTCGAGTCAATGGCACACTAACGTCCCCACATTTAACGGCGTAGTTTATCAAAACGTATATCAAGGAATTGACCGCGTTTTCAAAGGAACAGAAGGACAACTTAAAAGCGAGTTTTTGGTTGCACCTTTGGCAGATCCGAGTCAAATTCGGATGAACTATAATGGAGTTAGCGATATCCGGTTGCGTGACGACGGAGCACTGATATTAGAAACACCGCTGGGCGAATTAATTGATAATGCACCGATAGTTTATCAGGACATCAACGGCACGCGGGTGAATGTTCCCGCTGCTTATAATTTATTAGGAAACGGTCAAGTTGGCTTTACTTTAGGAGATTTTGACCGCACTCAACCCCTCGTAATCGACCCGGTTTTAGCTTACTCGACTTACTTAGGCGGCAGCGGAAGTGAGGGTGCCAACCGCCTCGCGGTAGATAGCACTGGTGCGGCTTACATTATTGGCTCTACTAATAACAATTTTATTACTACTCCTGGTGCTTTTCAAACTACACCAGCGGGTCAAGCTGATTTCTTAGTTACCAAAATTAACCCCGAAGGAACTGCCTTAGTTTACTCTACTTATATTGGCGGTGCTGGCAATGAATATGGTTTGGGGATTGCGGTAGACAGTCAAGGTAATGCTTATTTAACCGGACAAGTCGATCCGGGATTCCCGACTACACCAGGTTCTTTTCAACCTACAGCACCTAATTACACTGCTGCGGTAACAAAACTCAATGCAGCGGGCAATGCGTTAGTTTATTCTACCTTTTTAGGCACGAGCAGCAGCGGCGCCCTAGGCAACGGCATTGCGGTAGATAGTAGCGGCAATGCTTATGTTACCGGGCTGACAGGCGACGGTTTCCCCACAACTCCCGGTGCATCACAGCCTACATCCGGGGGCGACATTGATGCGTTTATTACTAAAGTTAATCCAACTGGCAGTGCTTTAGTTTATTCTACCTACTTGGGCGGTAGCGCTCGCGAAGATGCTCAAGCTATTGCCATAGATAATAATGGTAATGCCTACATTACCGGCCTTACTTATTCGACGGACTTGCCGGGGGTTGATCTAGGCTTTCAAAATGCACTTCTCGGTCAGTATGATGGTTTTGTCGGTAAATTTGACGCGAATGGTGCGCGCGCTTATTCCACTTATTTAGGTGGCAGTGGCGACGATAAAGGTGCTGATATCGCTGTAGATAGTTCTGGAAATGCCTATGTTGTGGGAATTACAACTTCAACTGATTTCCCAACTAAAAATGCAATTCAAGCGGCTAATGCAGGTGGTGCTAATGATGCTTTTATAATCGAGTTAGGCTCTCTAGGTTACACTGCGATTTATTCAACTTATTTGGGCGGCAGCGGAGAGGACAACGGGCATCGCATTACTCTAGACAGTGCGGGTAATGTTTATGTTACCGGGGATACGACTTCAACTAATTTTCCGACTAAAAATGCTATTCAAAGTGTCAGTGGCGGTGGCAAAGATGCTTTTGTCACGAAAATCAATTCATCGGGTTCTGCTTTAGTTGATTCTACTTATCTTGGCGGCAGCGGCGACGACTACGGTAATGGTATTGCGGTAGATAATTCTGGTGCAGTTTATGTGGCGGGAGGTACTAATTCTACTAATTTGCCAACAGCAAATCCTTTGCAAGTGGCGAATGGGGGAGGTGACTCTGATGCTTTTATTACTAAACTAATTCCTGGGGGGCTGCAGGTAAAGATTATTGAGTCTGTCGGCAGCACTAATGTTGCTGAAAGCGGCACGACGGATACTTATACTGTTGTGCTGACTAATCAGCCTACTGCAAATGTGGCGATCGCACTCAACACCGGCACAGAAATTAAGCCGATTGCTGGCATTAGTTTCACTCCAACTAATTGGTTTTTACCGCAAACGGTTACAGTCAGTGCAGTTGATGATGCCGTCGCAGAAACTTCGCCACAGACTGGCCCGATCGCCCATACTGCTATCAGTACCGATGCTAATTATAATGGGGCGACTGCAAGTTTTACGGTTAACGGCACTGCCGGAAATACTGTCAATGCTAACATCACTGATAACGACACCGCAGGCGTTACTATTACTCCTGCTACTACGACTGCGACAGAAGGCGGTGCAAATGGCAGTTATAGCGTTACATTAAATACTCCACCGATCGCACCTGTGACGATTAACGTGGCTACAGGCAGTCAAATTCAACCGATCGCTGCACTGAATTTTACTGCAACTAATTGGAATGTCGCTCAAACTGTGGCGGTGGCTGCTGTTGACGACAATTTAGTTGAAGGAAATCATGCGGGGGCGATCGCCCATACTGCTACCAGTACCGATGTTAAGTATAATGGCGTCACAATTGGCGGTGTCAATGTCGCCATTACCGATAACGATACTGCGGGTTTCAGCGTTGCACCTACCAACATCACTGCTACAGAAGGCGGTGCAACTGGCAGTTACAAAATCCAACTCACTGCCCAACCGACGGCACCAGTTACTATTAGCTTTAATACTGGCAGTCAAATTAGCCCGATCGCCACACCGATTACTTTTGACAGCACTAATTGGAATGTTGCGAAAACTGTGACTGTGACTGCGATCGATGACAATCTAGCACAAGGAACCCACAGCGGCACGATCGCTCACACAGTTACGAGTACCGATGCCAATTATAACGCCAAAGCGATTCCCGATGTGACGGCATCGATTACTGATAACGATAGCCCCGGTGTTTCTATCGTGCAATCGGCAGGAAGTACAAATATTGCTGAAGGCGGTGCAACGGCTACCTATGGCGTGCTTTTGACTAGCGCACCTACTGCAAACGTGACGATTAATTTTGACGCGGGTACTCAAATTAGTACGATCGCACCTATCACTTTTACACCGACTAATTGGAATGTTGCTCAAAATGTGACTGTTAGTGCGATCGACAATAGCATAAACGAAGACACGCACAGCGGCACGATTACTCACACATCTGTAAGTACAGATACCAAGTATAACAATCTGACAATTTCTCCCGTGACAGCCACGATTGCTGATAACGATACCGCAGGCGTGAGTGTTTCACCTGCGAGTACAACTGCTACAGAAGGCGGTGTCACAGGCAGTTATACACTCAAGCTAAATTCGCAACCGACGGCACCGGTTACTCTCAGCTTTGAGGCGGAGAGTCAAATAAGTGCGATCGCCTCTGTTAGCTTCGACTCTACTAACTGGAATGTGGCGAAGTCAGTCACAGTCACGGCTACAGATGATGCGGTTGTCGAAGGAAATCATGCGGGCAGTATTTCTCATAGCGCTGCGAGTGCTGATAGCAAGTATAGTGCGATCGCAATTGGGGGTGTCAATGTCGCCATTACCGATAACGACACTGCGCCAACGCCAACGCCTGTTACCCCAACGCCAACACCTGTTACCCCAACGCCAACACCTGTTACCCCAACGCCAACGCCTGTTACCCCAACGCCAACGCCTGTTACCCCAACGCCAACGCCAACACCTGTTACCCCAACGCCAACACCTGTTACCCCAACGCCAACGCCTGTTACCCCAACGCCAACACCTGTTACCCCAACGCCAACGCCTGTTACCCCAACGCCAACGCCTGTTACCCCAACGCCAACACCTGTTACCCCAACGCCAACACCTGTAGGCATTACCGATAACAAAACCCTATGGTGCGGTTTGGAAAAAGGATTAGACAAACTGGAAAACATTGTTAACGAACAACTCAATGTGTTCAAATTGCCAATTTTAGGGCGACTCAGCGGTATTTCTCCTAATTTTATTAGCGATTTCAAAAATAGTCTAGTCAATACGGTTAAAAATGCAACTGATTTCACACCTAGTCAGCTAGAAAATAGCATTCAGGAGGTTGTTGGTTCGGCATTCGATGTTAAAGTCGAGAGTAGTTCAAATCCCAATGACACTAACTTAGTCATTAAAATCGGCAAAAAATATCAGCTAGATAATATTAACTTTGCTGAAGATTTAGGGCTGCCAGCACTAGGCTTAAAAGTCAAAAAAACTCCGAAGCCTGGGAGTCAAATTTTCGCTGCACCGACTGGAAATCTATCTCGTTTTGCCAATTTATCCAATGAGATAGAAGCATCAAATATCAATTCCACTATCAGCGATTCAGACACATTAGCACCTGTTATAGATAGTGGTAATGTATCTCGGTTTAGTTCGAGCGTTCCTTCTCAAGCAGCGATTTCACCAGTTGCTTCTAAATTCTTAAATCTACCTGAGCAATTACCTAACTTTGACTATGAGTTATCTATTGGTGTCGGTTACAACAAAGATTTTGGCTGCTACATCGATACTGACAATACCAAATTAAACGCTAACTTTAAGTTAGCACTTCCTGAGAAATTCAAAGCTCAAGCTAACCTCGCTTTTTTACAAGCTGAATTTACCGACGATCCAGAAAATCCAACTCAACTCGATGCCAACTTTGAAGTCAAGTTGAATGACTTAGATAATCTGGGCGGGACTGATGATGGCAATCGTTTAACTTTGCCTGAGTTAGACGGCAGTTATCAGTTAGAAGACTTATTTCAATCTAGCTTAACCAGTAATGCCAATCTCGGTTTGCACGGCAAAACTAGCATCGACGGTAATGCTGCTTTTCCATCTTTTGACTTTGATTTAGCAGTCAATTGGCCGCTGATTAATTATAGAAACGGTCAATTAAAGAATTCGCCGTCGTCTTCAAATTCATCGAGTCTATCAAATTTCAATTCATCACTTTCATCTACTGCTAACTTTTCAACGTTTTCAGGGTTAAATCAATCGCTAGGTTCCTCAAACTCAAACACAGGCGCGAGTTCAAATTTATCTTCATTCTTGCCATCAAATAATCAGGGAAATATAGCTTCCCCAACCACCGACAATCCCTTTGCTGGATTGCCTAACCCGAAAGTCGAATTTAACAACCTCAAACTCGACTTGGGAACCTTTATTACTAACTTGGCAAAACCAATACTCACCACTGTTTCTGATATTATTGACCCTTTTAGACCCATTATCGATTTCCTAAATACAGACACTAAGTTACTGTCAGAACTTGGTGTGGCTGATTCCTTTGATAACAATCGAGATGGCCAAGTTTCGATATTGGAACTGGCAACTAAATTCTCGAATGGTAATGTTGCCACTGACTTCTTAAATGCAGTTATCAAAATCGACGAAATCTCGCAATTGGCAAATAGCCTGTCAAACTCTTCAGGAAATATTGCCATCGATTTAGGTTCCTACAGTTTAGGGGATATTAATGTTACAAAACCCAATTCTAGCCTCAAAAACAAAACACCGATACTGAAAAACTCAGTGTCCGATATTTCTCAACAAATTAATTCTAAAACAGGCGGAAATAAAAAAGATTTTGTCAATAAATTCAAGAGCGTTCCGGGCATAGACTTGCCAATTTTAACCAAGCCAGAAACAGCCATTCAACTTCTTTTAGGAAAACCAGATGTTGTCCTTTTCACTTACGATATGCCTCAACTGGGATTAGACTTCAATTTTAGGAAAGAGTTTCCTATATTTGGGCCGATATCAGGGTTACTTGAAGGCAACTTTAATGCGTCAGCACATCTCGCATTTGGCTACGATACTTACGGATTAAAAGAATGGAAAGACGATGAGTTCGATGCGTCATCAGCCTACAAAGTTTTAGATGGTTTTTACGTGAGCGACCGCGCAAATCCAGACGGTACTGGTGCGGATGTTGATGAACTTAAAATCAATGCTGCTATTAAAGCAGGTGTCGGAGTAAATGCAGTAGTTGCCAGCCTTTATGGAACGGCTGGAATAGAAGGAAGCATAGGCATTGATTTAGTAGATATTGGAGAAAACAACGGCACAAGCGACGGTAAAATCCGAGGTTCTGAAATTGGCTCCCGCATTAGCAAACCCTGGGAACTTTTTGATATATCAGGTCAAGTTAATGCTTTTTTAGGGCTGGAGTTTCAAACTATAGTTCCTTGGGAATTTTGGGAAGGAAAACAAACAGTTTGGAAAAAAGATTTTGCCACATTTGAGTTAGCAAAATTTGGCACTGGAGAAAGTTCAAGAAAGAGCGGTAGCGGTGTTAACAGTTACCTGACTGGAGCAAAAGTTTTCTTTGATGCTAACTTTAACGGCATCCCAGATGAAAAAGAACCTTTCACAATTTCTAACGTCGATGGCAGTTTTAACTTAGATGTCTCTCTCCCAGAATTTGACAAAAATAACAGCGGCGAACTCGAACCGGATGAAGGCAGACTTGTCGTTACTGACGGCATCAATACGGCGACTTATTTACCGCAGCAAACGCCACTAACTGCAACACCAGATGCTACGGTGGTTACTCCTTTAACCACTTTGATGGAGAAGTTGGTTGCACAAGGTATTAATCTTAATGAAGCAGAGACTAAAGTTAAAGCAGCATTTGGAGTATCGCCAGCAATTGACTTGACTAGCTACGATCCGCTACAAGCAATTACCCAAAATGACTCTAACGGTTTGGCTGTTTATGCAGTGCATATTCAGGTACAAAATGCAATTGTTTTGACAACGAATCTGATTAGCGGTGGTTCCAATATTGCTAAAACTGAAATTGCCGATCGCCTAATTTCTACCATTGCTAACCAAATTCAATCCGGCGCTCTCGATTTAACCAATCCCGCCCAGTTACAAACCGTCATTCAGTCAGCCGCCACTCAACTGCAAGCACAGACAGCATCTAATCTTGCACCGGAAGTTGCTAAAATTATCGCAGAAGGGAATCAGCGGGTATGGGCGATCGCCTCCAGCAACCTCCCATTAGCAGACGCAGCAACTAAAATTGCCAAGGTACAACAAGTAGAACAAGGTGAAGTTGCCAAAGACTTGCAGCAAGTCGCGATCGGCAGCAAAACAATTCAAGAGGTGATCGCCGAAAATACAGGCACATCCTTAGACGCACAAATTCAATCAGCAACCGTCAATAACCCAACAATTCGCCAGAGTGTAAACAGTGACTCCACTCCGGCCCAACCTTCACCCGACAGCGGCATAGAATTAGTCAACAATTCCCCCAATCAAAAAATCGGTACTGATGGCGACGATACTCTAGGCGGCGACAGCAGCGACGATGTTTTCAGCGGCAAAAAAGGGAATGATTTGATATTTGGTTTTAACGGCAATGACTGGATTAATGGCAATCAAGGCAATGACTTAATCAATGGCGGTTTTGGCGACGATACCCTTTACGGTGGCAAGGGAATTGATACTATCACCGGTAGCGACGGTGGCGATATCATCTTTGGCAATCTAGGTGATGATATCCTAGAGGGTAGCACTGGCAATGATACTGTACGTGGCGGGAAAGGTAACGATCTGTTAATTGGCGGTGATGGCGACGACTTCCTCAGCGGTGAAATGGGAGATGATACTTTACTGGGAGGCATCGGGAGCGATCGCTTCTTACTATCTATTGATGCGGGCATCGATACTGTTGCCGATTTTGAAGATGGCAAAGATTTGCTAACACTCGCCAGTGGCGTTACTTTTTCGCAATTGGCAATTACTGAAAGTAATGGCATAACTCAGATTAGTTTGGCCTCAACCGGAAAAGTTTTTGCTTCTCTAACTGGAGTGTCTTCGAGTCTGATTGGTGTCGCCGATTTTGCCTCAATCTAATAGCAAGTAGTCGCAGATAACCACGGTTATCTGCGACTCTCAGAAATTGGCGCTAATACTTAAAAACTAGAGAGTATATATACTTACCAGCAATCGTGATAAATTACAGTCAATCTCCGGAACCAGGTTAGACTTGGACGCAAACATATTCAGTAGAATTAATCTATATTGCCACGACGTTCACCAATAAACATGGCTATAGTTATACTTACTGATTTTCGCATTTCTGGGGGTATTGAATCCTACTCAATAAGGACTCAATACCCTCTTGCTGCTAAAGGCGAAGCGTGTTATAGCCAGAGGATTTCGGAGGAATTATCATGAACCTAAATTTAGATACTATTTTCTCACCGCTGATGAACCCCGCCCTGAATGAGTTTCAGGCTTGGGCTTTGCAAAACCCAGAGGAGGGGCTCAGCAAAACGATGCTGCCCGCGATCGCCCTAATTGAGGGTTTAATTGCCAACGAACCCACCTATTTGCAAATAAAACGGCTGGCTTTCGGGGCTAATTTTTGCTGTGCGGGACAAGTAGTGATGGGAGAGTTTGCAACACTCGAACAAGCACTCACATCGCCCCAGGCGCGCGGATGGAGGCTGGGTACTTCTGTGCTCGATCCGGATCTCTCCCCCAACCAAGATGTCGGCGGTAGGAACCTGTTTTTGCTGTCTTTGTCCGATCGCGAACCAGACGGTAGCAGCAACCACGCAGCCTTCCGAAGCTGTATGCAGAAGTATCTCTTCAACAGTGCGACAACCACTCGCCAAGGAGACGAAATCAGCAGACGGTTACTCGATCGGCTAGCAGCAGATTATACCGAGATGTCGCACGGTGCGGGGGGAGCGTTTTTTACCGATGTCAGGCGCGGTTGGATGGGATTTTTAGTCCCATACTTGCACTACGTAATTTTTGGGATTAACCCAGATGACAAGCCTGCGATCGAACTTCTCACCGATTTACACTACATCCGCCAAAGCCCCACGCACTACTTCGCCGTCGCCGGCAGCCTGCTGCAAAGCCTGAACCTGTTTGGACACGGGGATTTGTCTGCTCTCATCGAGCGCGCGGCGACGATTTACGAAAATTCTCCCGCTTTAGCAGACTTCGAGGAGATCTCGGAAAACAACGGGATGACTCGGCGGGAATTGGCGAAGCTGATGACAGCGATTATGGGGATAGCGGGACTGCAAGGCCCCCTGCACCTAGGTTACACGGCTATGGGATACCGCCCTCTTCCCGCGTATAAAGGAACACATACGGCCGAAATTAATCCGACTGAGTTTTGGGACGCTCTCGATTTGGACGATCGCCAGTCGATCAAGCTTTTCCTCCTGGAATGTGCGCGCCTCTGGGCTCCCGTCAGCGCCACGCACCGAGTCGCCACAGAGCCATTTACCGCCACGCTAGGGGGCAAAGAACGCACTTTCCCTGCCGGCACCAAGGTACTGATACCGCTCAGTCTAGGGCTGCTTGACGGGAGTTTCTGGGGATCTACAGTGTACGAATTCAACGCTAACCGCGAGAATTTGTGCCCTTATCATATGGGTTTTCATGCGGTGGGCGATCGCAGCGCGGGACGGATTTGCCCCGCTAAAGACGTTGCAATGAATATGCTGGTGGATGTGGTGAGTACAGTTGGTAAAGTTCGGCGATCGTCGCAACCTAATTTGCAGGGATAATTAATCCAAAAGTGCGATCGCATAAGACAGACAGCGGTTTCAACCGATCCTACACAAACTTTCGTCCGCTCCCAGCGGACTAAGAAATAAAGGGGGTATCTAACAGGACACGAAATCACACTTATTTTCGAAGTTAAATAATACCATGTTAATCGAAACAAAGAAACTAAAAGACATCGCAACTTGGATGAAACCAGAGCATCCCCCCGAATTCCCCGAAGCCCTCCAAGGTATCTTCTTTATGGACGGGAATATTTTGCCAGACTATTGTCTGACGATGTACAATTCAGAATGGAATGCTAACCAACGAACGTTATTGCTGCGGATTTATAATCCAGTTGTCTGGACATTTCATTCATCAATGGCGGGACGGATGTTACTTTATGCCGTCAAATTTTCTCGCTTCAGCTACTTGTTCCGCTTCTCGGATGCAGCTTTGCAGCACGGGCACATCACACCAATCGTGTTTGGATTGTCTGTACCACCGTGGCTGATGGATTTTTTGATCGATCGAGATCCGAACACTCCGAATGGGGATATTTGGGATCGCAGAAACTCGTTTTTTGGCAGAGCTCCTGAAAAAGGCTATACACTCCGCAGAGTTGTAAACAAAGATGGAAACCCCACATCAGCGTTTCCAGATTTTTTGTCGAAAGTTGGCAGTGATTGTTTAATCATTGCTCAAGAGTGAAAAGATTTAGGTTTAGGAAAACTACAAAACCCGCTTAATTCGGCGGGTTTTTGCGATCGAAGCGGCGGGATTTGAATCGGCGACCTCTACTATGCCAAGTTTGATATGATAGCCTATAAAGGCTATGCAGTAAGCTCTCCCAGGCTCTTGTCAATTATTGATATCAATACTTTGGATAGTGTTTGATTGCCAACCTTAAAATAAGGGTTTCAGGGCGATTGCGCCATCGAGATCCGAACGAAAAATCAAGGGTTTCAGACTCCTGTTTAAAAACTGTCCGGACTATTGATCCTTTACAGTGTAAAGCGGGAAACTAGAATGGGATATCACGAGTTCCCTGTAAAGTGCGATCGCCCTCTCATCATGCAATATTGAGGGTAGGAAGTCTATCCGAAGCCACTTATCAGCCTAACAAAAAATCAGGGTTTCATAAGGATCTAAGTCAGTCTACACAAGCTCAGGACATCGCATTTATCTAGGTCAGTGTTTACAGGTTTGTAGTTTCTATTTGCTGAAGCTACTGCGTTCCCACTTGATTCAGGTAAATGAAAATAAACATTCTCAAAATAGCTGGTTCTTTGGAAGGACTTTTGCCGCGATTCAGCACAGGTTGGGAATTAAACTCCCTAGGTATTCACTTGGAAGGAATTTGTCATGACTAAACTTTCGGAAATCGACTCTGATCAAGTTGAGCAATTACTAAAACGCATCGAACAACTCTGCCGGGGCGACAGGTCGCCTGAAAGTCATACAGTCCGGCAACTCTAGACAAATAGCATGAAAAAAGATAGGGTAA